>JBAQHL010000563.1:0-2758 GCA_049288295.1 Desulfobaccales bacterium | reverse complement strand
CCATGACCTGGCGGACATCGGCACTTCTGGCCGCGTACACCAGGTGGGAACAGGGGTCGTACACCGGGGTGAGGTGGGGCTGGTTAAGGTCCACCACGATGAGGTCCGCTTGCTTTCCCGGCGAGAGCGTCCCCACCTTATCCCCCAATCCCAGGACTTTGGCCCCTTCCCGGGTGGCCAGGGCCACCACCTGCCGGGCCGGAAGCACGGTGGGGTCGCCCCCCTGGACCTTGTGCAGCCGCGCCGCCTGGCTCATTTCTCCAAAGAGGTCCAGGTTGTTATTGGAAGCAGCCCCATCGGTCCCCAGACCCACGGTCACGCCCCGGGCCAGCAGCTCCGGGATGGGGGCCACTCCAGAGGCCAGTTTCATATTGGACTCGGGGCAGTGGCTTACCTTGACGCCCCGGCGGGCCAGGATATCCAGGTCGTCAGGCTTAAGCCAGACCCCATGCACCACTACGCTTTTCTCATCCAGAACGCCCAGGCTGTCGAGGTAGGCGGCGGGGCCCAGGCCAGTTTTTGCCTTCAGTTCCTCCACCTCCCGGCGGGTTTCCGCCAGATGAATAAAAAAGGGGACGCCGGCTTTGCGGGTCAGGGCCTTGGCCCCCTTAAGGGTTGCCGGCCCGCAGGTGTAAGGGGAATGGCAAAAGACCGCGGAGGTGATGAGGGGGGAAAAATCGGGCCCGGAGTCGAGAAAACGGGCCGCATAGGCCAAGTTTTCCTTAGGGTCCGGAACGCCGGGAAAAGGAAAGTCCACCAGGCCCTGGGCCGCTATAGCTCGCAGGCCCGCTTGGGATAAAGCCCGGCGCACCTCGCCCTCATAAAAATAGCCGTCAGCGACGGTGGTAACGCCCCCCCGGATTAACTCGGCCGCGGCCAGGAGGGTCCCCCAATACACCCTGTCCTCATCCAGCCAGCCCCCCTCCGCGGGAAAGATCTTATGGGTGAGCCAATTCTGCAGGGGGAGATCGTCCGCCAAGCCCCGGAACCACACCATGGGGGCATGACAGTGGGTGTTGATGAGCCCGGGCATCACGAGAGAGCCGCCCGCGTCAAGATACTCCCGGGCAGGGGGCAGGTCTTCGGTATGGCAGGCCCGGCCCACGGCCTGGATCATGCTGCCCTGCACCGCCACAAAGCCGGGGTATATGGGCTCGGCCCCTGGCTCCATGGTCAGAAGGCAACAATTCCAGATGACGGTGTCAAACATGGAGAGGCCAACCCGTGCGGGGAAGAAGGGGCAGGGCTCGCCTGCTCTGTAGATAATCGTCAGGAAACGTTGAGGAAATAAACAGAATTATCTCGTAATATCCACCGGCGCGCCGGACTGTTCTTCGATGGACCTGACAAATTTCGGCCAGTTAATCCGGGCGGTCAAGCCCTTGGAATCCAGTTTTTTCAGGGCGTAAGAGAACATGTCCCCCACCCTCGTGTAAATGTCCTCATGAATCTCCGCGAAGATGCGGCCCTGAAGCTATCCGAACCTCACCGGCTGGGCGATCTGATAAAAATTCTGGTAGCGTACGATATGGTGTGTCTGGGGCTTGCCCACCACGGTGATGGCGCTGCTATCTCCCGGACCCTGGGGCAGCCGATACGGGAAAGGCCCGGCGGCCAAAGAAACGGCGCTGGTAAAAATCAGGATGACAAAGAAACATACGAGTATTCTTGCGATTCTTGTCATGTGGTGTATTTTATATAAAAAATTAATGTGCTCAAAGAAAATAGTCTGGAAGGATCTTTGCCTGGCCATGTTGATTTTGGACGCCCATACCCACGTTTTTCCTGAAGAAATTTGCCGCGGCCGGGAGGACTTCTTCGCCGACGAACCGGCCTTTAAGGTCCTGTACGCCAATCCCAAATCCCGCCTGGTGGGACCGGAGGAACTGCTCCAGACCCTGGAGGAGGAGGGGGTGGAAGCCGCGGTGGTTTCGGGGTTTCCCTGGCGGCAGGAGCGCCTGTGGCGGCGCCAGCATGAGGTCATCCTGGAAGCCATGCGCCGCTGGCCCAAGAGGATTATCGGCTTTTGCAACGTCAACCCCCTGGACCCGGTGGCCCGCCGGGAGGTGGAGCGCTGTCTGGCCGCCGGTTTTCGGGGGGTGGGGGAACTGGCCTGGTATGTGGATGACCCGGGGGACGACCTGGAATACTACCTGACGCCCGTGGCGGAGCTTTGCCAGCATTACCACGCCCCCCTGATGCTCCACATGAACGACCCCGTGGGCACGCCCTACCCGGGGAAGGCCTCCATCCGCCTCGACGCGGTTTATCGCCTCATGCAAAAATTTCCGGAAGTGGACTGGATACTGGCTCACTGGGGCGGGGGGCTCCCCTTTTACGGGCTTTTAAAAAAAGAGGCCCCCGAGGTCTTCCGGCGGGTGTACTTCGACACCGCGGCTTCCCCCTATCTTTACCGGCCGGCCATCTACCGGCTGGTTGCAGAAATGGTGGGGCCTGAAAAAATCCTCTTCGGGAGCGATTACCCGCTCTTGCCCCCGAAACGCTATCTGCAGGAGATGGAGGAGGCCGACCTCCCGGAGGACTGGCGGGAGATGATATTGGGGCAAAATTTGGCCCGCCTGCTGAATTGGTAATTGGGGGAAGGGCCAGGGGGCAGTGGCGGCTTTAAACTTGCTCTACATTTCCCCCAAGCCACCTTCCAACTTGCCTTAACCGGGAGAACAGGCATCCTGCCTTTTCATGCACAGGCTGGCAGCCTGTGCTCCCGAGTTATTGACGGTAGCCCGGACATCTTGCC
>JBAQHL010000562.1:0-2699 GCA_049288295.1 Desulfobaccales bacterium | reverse complement strand
ATTCTTTCCTGTTCAACTCGGGTAGTCCTGACAGTCTGTTTTTGTCCAGTTCGTTCAACCAGTCTTTTAAGGTTTGCGCCACATTTTGGGGCAAACGCCCCCTGGCCCGCAGTTCCTCAACAGTTGCCGCCATCAGTTCCTCCAGGCCGGTGAACTGCCGCAGCAAAAGCTTCTGGCGCACCGGGCCCATACCCGGCACCTGGCCCAGGGCCGAGGCCACCAGTTCCTTGCGGGCCCGGCGGCGATGGTAGGTGATGGCAAAGCGGTGGGCCTCGTCCCTGATTCTCAAAAGCAAAAGCCAGCCCGGGCTGGAGGCCGGCAACATCTTGGGGTTCTTGCGCCCCGGCAGGAAAAGCCGGTCGGGGACCTCCCGGCCCCCCTGTTCAGCCGCCTTGGCCAGCCCCACCACGGGCATCTCCGCCAGTCCCAGGTCTTTGAGGGCCTCCAGGACCACCCCCAGTTGGCCCTTGCCGCCGTCCACCACCAAAAGGTCGGGCAAGACCTGCCCCTCCTTGCCGTAATGCCGCCGCACCACCTCCTGGAGCATGGCATAATCGTCCTGCCCGGCCACCTCCCGGATGCGAAAGCGGCGGTAGCCGGATTTATCCGGCTGGCCCCCGGCAAAGGCCACCAGGGCCCCCACCGGCTGCCCCCCCTGCAAGGTGGAAATGTCCAGGCATTCCAGGCGCTGCGGCAGTTTGGCCAGATTCAGCCTTTTCTGGAGGTCCGCCAATGGATCGGCCCCCCGGGGCAGGCTTTGCCGCCTGCTGAGGGCCACCCTGGCGTTCTCCTGGGCCAGGGCCAGGAGGCGGCGGCGTTCGCTGAGGGATTTGCGGGAAGCAGCGCCGGGGACAGGTTCCGGTCCCGAGGGAGATGGCCGGCCATCAACGGCGCCCTTCCCCACCGCCAGACGCACCGGCTTGCCGCGCTGCTCGCTCAGCACTTCGGCCAGGAGTTTCCGGTCAGGGGTGTCCCAGGGAAGCAGGATTTCATCCGGCAGGGGCCTCCCCTCACCGTAATATTGCTTGAGGAATGCCCCCAAAAGATCACCCCCCGCCGGGATTTCCGCAAAATAATATTCCAGGCTGCCCGTGACCAAGCCGGCCCGCACCAGGAATATCAGAACCAGGCCTTCCTCCCCTTCCTGGGCCACCCCCACCACGTCCTGGTCCCGGGAAGTGGGGCGGGCCATGGCCTGGCGCTCCAGGGTGGCGTTTATCGCCTGGATCCGGTCCCGCAGGCGGGCGGCTTTTTCAAAGTCCAGGTTGGCCGCGGCTTCTTCCATTTCGCCCTTGAGCTGGCGCAACAGGTTGCGCCCCCGCCCCCGGAGAAATTGCACGGCCTGGTGCACCACCTGGCGGTAGGCCTCCGCGGTCAGGCCCCCGGCACAGGGCGCCAAACACCGGCCCATCTGCCCTTCGAGACAGGGGCGGGTCCGGGGTGCAAAGCGCCGCTCCTTGCAGGTCCTCAAGCCGAAGACCTGCTTCATCACCTTCATGGTTTCCCTGACCGCGCCGCTGGAGGTGTAGGGGCCGAAGTACAGAGCGCCGTCATTGGCGAAGCGCCGCACAAAGCGCAGGGCCGGAAAGGCTTCCTGGAAATGGAGGCGCAGGCACAGAAAATTTTTGTCATCCCGCAGCCTGACGTTGTAGCGGGGGGCGTGCTCCTTGATGAGGGTGCGCTCCAGAATCAGGGCCTCCCGGGCCTGGGACGTGAGCACCATGTCCACCTTGACTGCTTTTTTCAGCATCAGCGCAGTCTTGGGATCATGCTTCTCGGGTGTCTTGAGGTAGGAGGACAACCGGTTTTTAAGGTTCACCGCCTTTCCCACGTACAAAACCATGCCGCCCGCGTCCTTGAACAAGTAAACGCCCGCAGCCCTTGGGGCCTGGGCCAGAACCCCGGCCCACTCCGGATAATTCTTCCGGTCCTTTACTTTTCCCTCACCCATACTTATCGTTTACCTTAACAAGCCAACATTCCCTGTCAAGCAGGAGGAGCCCTGGCGGCTGCATAGCAAGTCGAGACCTCTGCGAAAAGCTATTGTCATCCTGAGCGCAGCGAAGGATCTCGTATTTTCAAATAGTTACTAGATTCTTCGGTCGCTTTGCCCCCTTCAGAATAACAATTTTGAGGACTTTCGCAGAGGTCTCAAGTCAGGTCTTTTCAGCACCGCACATCCACAAGGAGGCGATCATGGCTTTGCCGCAGCGGGTCCTGGGAAGCACTGGGATCAACGTCACTATCCTGGGATTGGGAGGCGAAGGGGTCCTTCGCACCTTTGGCTACGAGCGGGAGGCTCAGGCCATGGTGGAAGCCGCTCTCGAGGCCGGGATCACCTATTTTGAAAGCGCCCGGGCTTATTCCGGCAGCGAGGCTTATCTGGGGAATATTCTCAACGGACGCCGGGAACAGATTTTTCTCACCAGCAAATCCCACGGCCGCACCCGGCAGGAAGCCGAGGACCATCTGGCCGTTACTCTCCACAACCTGCAAACCGACCACCTCGACCTGTGGCAGGTCCATGACGTGCGAACCAGGCAGGATCTGGAGGCCCTGACCGCGCCCGGCGGCGCCCTGGAGGCCTTCCGATTCGCCAGGGAAGAGGGCTACGCCCGCTTCATCGGGGTCACCGGCCATCACGACCCGGACATCTTGCGCCAGGCCCTGGACCTGTATGATTTCGACACGGTTCTCCT
>JBAQHL010000561.1:0-9992 GCA_049288295.1 Desulfobaccales bacterium | reverse complement strand
ATGGGGAAGCCCGTGGCCTTGGAGGCCAAAGCCGAGGAGCGGGACACCCGGGGATTCATCTCGATGATCACCATCTCACCGGTGTCGGGGTGGACCGCAAACTGGATATTGCTGCCCCCGGTCTCTACGCCGATTTCCCGCATGATGGCCAGGGACGCGTCCAGCATGGCCTGGTATTCCCGGTCGCTGAGGGTTTGGGCCGGGGCCACGGTGATGCTGTCCCCGGTGTGCACCCCCATGGGGTCCAGGTTCTCGATGGAGCAGATGATGACCACGTTGTCAGCGAAGTCCCGCATGACCTCGAGTTCGTATTCCTTCCAGCCCAGGACCGACTCCTCCAGCATGACCTCGGTGATCATGCTGGCCTCCAGGCCTTCTGCGGATAAGCGCCGGAGGTCTTCTATGTTGTAGGCCACGCCGCCGCCGGTGCCCCCCAGGGTGAAACTGGGGCGCACGATCACGGGATAGCCGACCTCCGGGGCCGCGGCCAGGGCTTCCGGAAGAGTCCGCACAATGACGCTTTTGGGGACGCGCAGCCCGATATTTTTCATGGCGTCCCGGAAAAGCTCCCGGTCTTCGGCCTTTTTGATGACCTGGGGATTGGCCCCGATCATCTCCACGCCGCAGCGCTCCAGGATACCGGTGTCGGCCACTGCGATGGCGGTGTTGAGGCCGGTCTGGCCCCCCAGGGTGGGGAGAATGGCGTCGGGGCGCTCCCGCTCGATGATCTGCACGACCATCTCCGGGGTGATGGGCTCGATGTAGGTGCGGTCGGCGGTCTCCGGATCGGTCATGATGGTGGCCGGGTTGCTGTTGATGAGGACGACCTCGTAGCCTTCCTCCCGCAGGGCCTTGCAGGCCTGGGTGCCGGAATAGTCGAACTCGCAGGCCTGGGAAATGATGATGGGCCCGGAGCCGATAATGAGGATCTTCTTGATGTCTGTGCGTTTGGGCATATCGGCTTTCGGTTCTGGCTTGACTTGTAAATTTCACTCAATCGGCAATTATTTTTAGCCGCAGGCCTTAGCCTGGGTCTGCACAGGCTGGAAAGCCTATGCCACCGTTCGATTGCAACTCGCTTAGTCTTAATGGGGATTCGAAAATAATTTTGTTTTTATATCATAAATAAGGGGCCTTGCGGCCCCTATTTTGTGACTGACCAGACACCCTTCAGGTCATTGGGGGAGAGATCTAAAGAGAATTTTTTAGGGACGGGGACGTGAAATTCCCACGGGCTGGAAGCCCGTGCTACCGAGGGTCATGGACCCTTAACCCCCCATCCTGATTCACTTCCTAATCGGGAGCCCAGGCGTCCCGCCGGTGGCACAGGCAAGATGCCGGCTTCCAGCCCGTCTGAACACGGACAGGATGCCCGTGCTACCGGCAGTAACAGGGAAAACAGGCTTCCAGCCGATAAGCGCTAATTTAAACAATTTTGTCATTCTGAACGGAGCGTAGCGAAGTGAAGAATCTCGATTCTGCAATTAAATTGGAGATTCTTCGCTACGCTCAGAATGACAGACATTTTACGTTAGCGCCTAATGGGCAAGATGCTGTGCTCCCGGACCAATTGAGTCGGTAGCACGGGCATCCTGCCCGGGCCTGTAGCCGCAGGCTTTAGCCTGCGCCTAAGGCCCTCGGCCTTTGGACGTTTTATCGATAGTGCAGGGCCAGCCAGACCGTTTTCCCCTCGGGGTCGGTCCACTCCACCCGATGGCGCGAGCCTGCCGGGATGAGCAGGTGGCCGCCTGGTTCCAGGATTGTAAGTTCGGCCCGGCCGGCAAATTTCAGGGCGGCGCGGCCGGAGAGCACAATCACCCATTCATGGGTGGGCTCATCGTACCAGAACCCCGGCGGGCTCGCCTGGCCATGGGAAATGATGCGCTCCAGGCGGAAATGCGGGGTCTTGAGTATCTCCTGGAATATTTCCTCAGGAAGCGCCTCCGGAATCCCGGCAAAGAGATTGTTCACTTCAGGCATGTCGCAATTCCCTTGTGCCATTAGCCTCAGATGCCCCATGCTTCCCGCCGGTTCCGGGGGTTATTACTTGATTTTCCTTTATTGTTCATTTACCAAATCCAGGTCAAACTCGTCCGGATCAAATTCCCCCCCGATCCATGCCATCATGTCCTCATGCTCTGGGTGTTTCGGGTCCTCCATAATTTCAAGGAAGTCATAATATCCCCAGATTCCCCCGATGTCTTCTGGGGGGCAGGCCTTGACACCCTTAAGACATCTCGGTTGGCGATTTTCCTCGGTCATGGGGAGAATTTTCTCCACCAGGATTTCATGCTCCCAACCGTCTCCAAAATCATATTCGTAAAGGAATTTCATTTTTTCCCGCAACACCACCTGCTGGAGTTTAACCCGTTTTTCATCTTTCTTCTCAACCATGCTTAACCCTGAATCAAAGAAGGGGTCAGGCTCCTCGTAATAGATTACTCCGATTTTAAAAGAATGGAGATGGTGACCATACCACCCCATGGCCACTTGCAGGATGCGGTGCAGTTTAGCGAGGGTGATATTGCCGGGAACCTCGATCCTCCGCCAGATGGGGGGCTTGCTGCCCTTGAGGGTGACTTTCAGACGGTAAACCATGTCAATGTCGAAGGACTTTTGTTTCATGGGTCTTTTCCCTTCAGTCAAGTTTCTCTTTCTCCACGGCGAACTTCCCGCTAGAAGGGACCCTTACCCGTTTCCCAGGTCTTAAAATCCACCTTTAGCCCTTTGCAGCAAAGCTCTGGTGAAACAACACAACTCCCTGGGGCTTATTCCTGCCAAACGGCAAGACCAGAAGGTTTTCTGGGGGGACACCCTCATGCATTAATTCTGGAAAGCTACGGAAGCCGAACCGTTCATAATAATCAGGATCGCCCACCAGAACACAGCCATTGGCGCCCAAGGCTTTCAGCCTGGAAAGGCCCTCATGCATGAGGGCTTTGCCGAAGCCCTGTCTCTGGTGGGCAGGCGCCACGGAGATGGGGCCGAGACCATACCAATTGAGGCTCCCGTCCGAAATGCTTACGGGCGAGAAAGCGATATGGCCCACCACTTTGCCGCCAACCTCGGCGACCAGCGAAATGGTGAGCGCCTTTGCCGCCCGCAAGGCAATAACAATGAATTGTTCCGTGTTGTTGCTAATGGGATGGTTTTCGAAGGCCGCCTGGGTGACCTCGGATATTGCTTCAATATCGGACTGGGTCTCGTTGCGGATAATCATGTTCAACTCCAGGTTATGCTGCACGTGGACGGGACCCGGCCGGCAGGCGGCAGGCGACGTCTCGCAGGACAGTAAGAGAATCCTTCCAGTTTTTCAGCCTTCCCCCCTGGTTTGCATTTCCACCCCTCTATCCAAGCGCCTGCCAGACCTTGCCGAGCATGGACCACTGTTGGCCGTCCCAGTAAAACAGGTGAAAGGTCATGCCGTGGGGTTGCCCCGGGGCTAACAACTTAACCTGGTAAAACCTCATCCCGGGCCGCAGCGCCTGGGCCGCCGCCCTTCTGGCCCCGCCGGCAAAATTTTGCCAGGCAGAAGAACCCTCCACATTGGCAGCGAGCTCTTCCGTGGTTGCTCCGTATACGGCCACCACACTTTTGTCCGGGTGAATCAGTTCGTGAATATTCCCTTTATTCGGCAATCCCAGACGCTGGTAGAGTTCGAGGAGTTTGGGAATTAGCTCCGGCGAGGCTTCATCCCGTAGGGCCTTTTCCAAGCGAGCCTTATCCGGGATCAAGGATGAAAAGAGGGATGCGGCCTTCTGGGGATTTTTATCACGATAAAGAGTCTGATGGATAAGCTCGAAACAGGCCTTGAGATTTTCTGGGTTGTCTTCCGGCGTATATGGGGGCGCGGCTGATATACCGGCGGTGACTGATAAGTAGAGGGAGAAAACGCACACAAAAATAACCGCTGTCCTTAAGAGTGGTTTCCTTTCCTGGAATAAGGCAATCAATTCATTAAATAATATCTTCAATCCTAAACTTCCATTCCCTGGCCGACATGGGAGATCTCTTCAAGAGTATCCACGCGAGGAGGAGATTTCTGGTCTCAGCTTCCTAAGATCTTTTCCAAAAACTCATCAAACAGATAATTCGCATCATGCGGACCAGGCGAAGCCTCGGGATGGTACTGCACGGAAAAGGCCGAGAGATTCTGGTGGCGCAGGCCCTCCAGGGTGTTGTCGTTTAAGTTGATGTGGGTGAGTTCCACCGCGGGGTCGGGGATGGAGTTCAGGTCTACTGCGAAGCCGTGGTTCTGGCTGGTGATCTCCACCCGGCCGGTGACGCGGTTTTTAACGGGCTGGTTGCCGCCCCGGTGGCCGAACTTGAGCTTGAACGTCTTGCCCCCCAGGGCCAGGCCCATGAGCTGGTGACCCAGGCAGATGCCGAACACGGGTTTTTGCCCCAGACATTTCCGGGCATTGTCGATGCCGTAGGTCACGGCCGCGGGGTCGCCGGGGCCGTTGCTCAAAACGATGCCGTCGGGGTTTAAGGCCAGAATATCCTCGGCCGGGGTGGCGGCGGGCACCACCAGCACCTCCAGGCCCCGGTCCTTGAGGCAGCGGATGATGTTGAACTTGACCCCGAAGTCGTAGAGGACGATCTTTTTCCCGGAGCGTTGGGCCCATAAAGCCTGCAACTCCGTCAATTGCACTGGCGAGACGCCTGTGCCACCAGGCCCAGATCCGGGGGAGGGACACAGGCGGGACGCCTGTGCCACCGAAGTCGCTCCTGGAACGGGAGGCGCGGCGCAAAAGTCGGCTTTTTTGCGGCTCTCATCCCAAACACCTTCATCCCACCAATAGGGCGCCTGGCAGGTGACCAGGGGTACCAGGTCCAGGCCGTTCATGTCCGGGACTTCTTCTTTGACCCGGCGCACCAGGCGTTCGGGGTCCAGATCCAGCGTGGAGATGATGCCCCGCATGGCCCCCACCTGTCTTAAGCGTTTGGTGATGGCTCGGGTGTCCAGGCCCTCCACCCCCAGTTTGCCGGCGGCCCGGAGGTAGGCGGCCAGATCCCCTTTGGCCCGCCAGTTGGAAGGTTGGCGGTGGTATTCCTTGACAATGAAGCCCTCCGCCTGGATGCCGGCGGACTCGATGTCTTCGAGGTTGACCCCGTAGTTTCCCATCATGGGGTAGGTCATGGTGACGATCTGCCCCTTATAGGAGGGATCGGTGAGAATTTCCTGGTAACCCGTCATGGAGGTGTTGAACACCACCTCGCCTTTGGCTTCGCCGGGGCCGGTAAAGGAACGGCCTCTTAAAACGAGGCCGTCTTCTAATGCCAACAGTGCCTGCACGATGTTCCTCACGATGTCAAGTTTATAAAATATAGCATATTTTTGGATTATTGCGGAAGTGTCTTAAAGGTCACCCCGAGCTGGAAGACCAGATACCTTGCTGCTCACTTGCTCGATCCCGAGAAGCTGGGCGTCACGGATACCCGGTTTTTTTGGGCAGACCTGTGCCACCGGGCTTTTTCATGCTATAGTGTTTTTATGGTAAAAGAACAAGAAATTCGTTCCTTATCAGACCGAATTGTTAAGGAATTTCAACCTCAACGCATCATCCTGTTCGGGTCCTATGCCACCGGCAGACCCACACCCGATTCAGACGTGGACCTGCTGGTGATTCTTCCCTTTGAGGGCAGAAACTTCACCAAATCCCTGGAAATCCTGAACCAGACCAATCCCCAGTTTCCCATAGACCTTTTGGCCAGGACGCCGGAGGACACGGAGCGGCGCTATCGTGAAGGTGATCCCTTGATCCGGGATGCCCTGGACCGCGGCAAGATCTTATATGAATGCCACGATTAAGGAGTGGCTGGACAAGGCGGAAAAGGATTTTGCCACGGCTTGCCGGGAGTCAGCCGCTGCCGACGAACCGAACTACGACGCGGTCTGCTTCCATGCCCAGCAGTGTGTGGAAAAGTTGATGAAAGCCTGCCTAATTTACCTGGGGGTCATTCCCCCTAAGACCCACGACCTTGCCTTTTTACATAAACTTCTGGTTCCTTTTTCCCCATCGGTGTCCTGGCCTGTTGAAGAATTACGTTTCCTGACCAGAGCCGCTGTTGCCTTCCGGTACCCGGGTGAAGCTGCAGAGTTGGAAGATGCCGAACAGGCCTTGGCTATCGCCTCGCGCTTGCGCCTAAGATTCTTAGCGGAACTTGAGGAGAAATCAAAATTAGAAGAAGACTAAAGCTGCGGTGGGTCATGGGGGTTCAAGACGCTGGCCAATAATACTGTTCGACTTTTCACAAAAAATAGCTTAACCTAGATTTAATAACTGGTTACGTTTGACCTTCTTTCTCCAGGAGTTTCCCCTCTGGCGTAAGCCCATGAATTCCATCGAAAATCAGAAAATGGCAACCCTGGTCCCGGCAACCGGCGACGGCACGGACAAGCCCCGGGAAAAGTGTGGCATTTTTGGCATCTACGGCCACCCTGAGGCGGCCCGGCTGACCTACTTCGGTCTCTACGCCTTGCAGCACCGGGGTCAGGAATCCTGCGGTATTGTGGCGGGGGACGGCTGCCGGGTGAACTCGCACCGCGGCCTGGGGCTGGTCTCCGAGGTCTTTCCCGCGGACAAGCTGGCGAGCCTTCCCGGGCACCTGGCCATCGGCCACGTGCGCTACTCCACCACCGGCTCCACCCTGCTGGTCAACGCCCAGCCCTTTTTGATCCAGCACGCCGGCCAGACCATCGCCATCGGCCACAACGGCACCCTGACCAACGCCCTTCAGGTCAGGCGGGAGCTGGAAGATGCCGGCTCCATCTTCCAATCCACCATGGACACGGAAATCATCGTCCACCTCATGGCCAGACACAAGAAAAACGGCCTGGTGGAGTCTCTGACTGCGGCCCTGTCCGAGGTCAAGGGTTCTTATTCCCTGGTTCTGGCCACTGCGGACAAGGTTATTGCCGCCCGGGACCCCCGGGGTTTCCGCCCCTTAAGTCTGGGCGTTCTGGACAACACCTGGCTGGTGGCCTCCGAGACCTGCGCCTTTGACCTGGTGCAGGCCGATTATGTCCGGGACGTTGAGCCTGGGGAAATCGTGGTCCTGGACCGCCAGGGCATGCACTCCTACAAACCCTTTCCGCCGGAGCCCCCGAAACACTGCATCTTCGAGTTCGTTTACTTCGCCCGGCCGGACAGCCGGATTTTCGGCAAGTCAGTGTACCAGGTCAGGAAACGCCTGGGCGCTTGCCTGGCTCGGGAGCACCCCATCGAGGGGGACCTGGTCATGCCTTTCCCTGACTCCGGCACCTACGCCGCACTGGGGTTCGCGGATGTCATGGACATGCCCTTTGAAATGGGGGTCATCCGCAATCACTACGTGGGCCGCACCTTCATCCAGCCCTCCCAGACCATGCGGGACTTTTCGGTGCGCATCAAGCTCAACCCCGTAAGGGAAATCCTCAAAGGGAAACGGGTTATCGTGGTGGAGGACTCCATTATCCGGGGCACCACCACCCGCTCCCGGGTCAAATCCCTCCGGGAGGCCGGGGCCAAGGAAGTGAGCCTCGTGGTCTCCTGCCCGCCCCACCGTTTTCCCTGCTTTTATGGCATCGACTTTTCCACCAGGGGGGAGCTCATCGCCTCCCGACAGCAGGTAAGCCAAATCCGGGATTATCTGGGGCTTGATTATCTGGGTTATCTGAGCATTGAGGCCATGGTGGAAGCCACTGAACTTGACGCGGCCAATTTCTGCCTCTCTTGTTTTTCCGGTAACTACCCCGTTCCCATGGAAGCCGACTTCTCCAAGACTTGTTTTGAAGACGACCTGTGCTCGCCCGGCCCTGCCGATGTCCGGGCGGCCTGCTGTGAATTGCCCTAAAATAGGCGGAGGGTTGAGACGCCGGGATTACCATCCCCCCTTCGCCTGCACTCCCTGCAGAGCATCGGCTTAGTCGTGGAAAATAATACTCTCCTGTGCAATTACCCCCAACTGCATGAAAAACGCTATAGAATTCTTCTTGTCACAGTTATTAATACCCTGAAAACTTCTTGTTTGGCAGAGCAGGGATAATTGTTTTATAAAGAAACATTCGTAGTGGCCCACCCAGGTGTCGGCCACTTTGACGGGCGGACACACGGGTCCGCCCCTACAGATTTGATGCAGTTCATTATGAAAGTGGTATTAACCATGCATGCCGGTTCCTGAGGCGGTCCGGCTTCCCACCGGTTTCTGCGCCAATCCCCATTCAGGGATTCGGGAGGGCTCATCATGAAGGACCTTGAAAATGACAGGGATTTCTTAAAAGCCGCCCAGGAAAGCATTAAGGCTGAAACCAAGGAATTTGTCCAGGTTTCAGACCGCCTGCACAACAATCTTCTTAAAGCCCTGAAGTTGATGTGGCGCCAACTTCTCATTATTTGGGCCGTGTTAATCACATTGTTCATCGGTTATTTTTTCCTCCTAAGCAAAACCTCCACCCCTGATAATGTTGCCAAAGAAACCAAGAGTCCCCAGGGGATTGCCTCCCCGGAGGCAATGGTTGATTCACCCGCAGCACCTTTAGCCAAACCGTCAGCCGACGCCGCGCTCACCCCTGCGTTGGACGGAATTCGGGGGATTCTCAACCAGATTCGGGAAGCACAGCTAAAAAAGGACATAAATCTATTTCTTGAGGCGTATTCCCCCAATTTTCCCAAGCTCGACAAGAAAAAGGAAAACCTTTTAAAAACCTGGAAAAGATATGATTATGTCGACATGACTTTCAACATCGAAAACATTCAAAAACAACAAGATGATACCATTGTTGCCAACGTCGCCTGGGATATCGTTCTTGAAGACGTTCATTCCAGGAAAAAGAGAAACCTGTCAAGAAATTACACCATCCGTTTCTCTAACGGTTCCGGGAAATGGCATATTCAAGAATTGCTTGACAGAACTGGGCGTTTGGGTTAGAGGTCAGGGTGCCGTCTCGCCGGTCAATAACAATGCTTTTCAGCAGGGTGATAAATTCCCCCGGTAGCCAGACAGGGCGTGGCATGAAGTCTTTTTTTCAGGTGCTCAATAAACCCATAACCTTGTTTATCTTGCTGGTAATGTGCACCTCCTGCACCCGCATGGCTGTCAAACCGGACGGGGGGGTTTATTACACCATTCCACCGGTGACGTATTTCCGGGAAACCCCCGGCTACGCCAGCCGCAATGTGGCCACGGTCTACCGGGGGGAGCAGGTGGAAATCCTGTCCGGCGCAGAGGGGGAGTGGCGCCAGGTCAAAACAGTCAAGGGCCAGCAAACCGGCTGGATTCAATATGCCTTGTTGAACCGGACGCCCATCCCCGCCGAATCGTTCTATGTGCAGCAGGAAACACCCCTGCGGGACACTCCCGAAAAGGAGGGCTTCTCCCGCCGCACCCTCAACCGGGGGGACAAGGTCAGGAAGCTTTCTGATAATCAACAGGGCTGGTGGTGGGTCCTGGCGGATAAGGACGAAAGCCTGGGCTGGCTTCCCGCCGCCACGCTGTCGGAACGCCAGCCGGTGACGCCTTCGGCCGCCCAAAAGGCCGCCGCTCCTGCCGGCAAAACCTCACCCGGGGTTGCCAAAGACACCCCACCGGCCGCCCCCTCGAATTTTTACGTAGCCGTCGCCAGCCTGAATCTGCACCAGTTGCCCCTGGTCAGCTCCCAGGTGGTGAAGGTTTTAAAATTTAACGACAAGGTGGAGAGAATCGCTCAACCCTCCGGGCCATGGCTCAAAGTCAGATTCCCCGAAACCGGCGCCCAGGGGTGGGCCCAGGCCTTATTCCTCACGGCATCTCCCTCAAAGACTCCCAAGGTCTTTCCCCCCAAAAAGAAAAAACTTCCCAAAAGACCAAGGCCCCTCAAGCCGGATGACAGCCCACCGGAAGTTGATGAACCGGAAGTTATGTCAAAGGCAAATCATGAAAAGATTGGTAGGGCGGGCCTCCGTGCCCGCCCTCCGGCTGGGGCGAACGCCTGAAGGTGGGAGGCGCTCTAGCTTTCCCGCCCTACGATT
>JBAQHL010000560.1:0-2110 GCA_049288295.1 Desulfobaccales bacterium | reverse complement strand
GGTGAGGCACAGGAGATTCTTGATGCCCATGGCGGCCGCCCCCAGGACGTTGCTCTGCAGACCGATGCGGTTCATGTCCCGGGTGACCATCTGCATCACCGGCTCCAACCCCATCTCCAGGAGGATTTTGCTGGCGGCCATGGAACAAAAGCGCACCACCGCAGTCTGGTTGTCGGTTACGTTCACCGCGTCCCCGTAACCCTTAAGGTAGGCGGCCTTTTTCCGGAAGTGTTCGGCGTCGGCCCCCCGCGGCGGGCCGCATTCACAGGTGACGGCCTTGTGGCCGGCTCTAAAAACTTTTTCCAGGTTGCTCCCGGCGGTCATGGTCATTTTCTCAACTCCTCCCGGATCATGGTGCGCGGTCCGCCATCTCTGCTCGTGGACCAGTCTTTATAGAGCTTGGGGTTTTCCAGACGCTGGAGTTGCCCCAGGTTCTTCAGTCTCTCATATATCAGGTGCCAGATGCAGTCCACCGTGCCTTTGCCCACTTCGCATTTGCCCCCGGAGGAGCCCCCGCAGGGGCCGTTGAGCAACTGCTTGGCGCAGCGGGCAATGGGGCACAGTCCGCCAAACTCGCCGATGCCGCACTTGCCGCAGGCCTGGCAGTACTCTTTCCACACCCCGTGTTCGGCGGCCCCGCCGATGAATACCGTGTTCAATCCCGGAAACACCGGCACATAGGGATAACGGGCCGCGACATACTGGGGCCCGACGCTGCAGGCGATGGAAACAACAGCGTCCGCATTTTTTACCGAATCGTCCAGGGGCTCGATATACTCAGGGTCGCACTGCCGCTCACAGGTATATTCTATGACTTCCAGGTCGTTGCCCGCAGCTTTTCTGGCAATTCTGAGCTCGGAGGCCAGGATGCCCACCTCTTTGGAGCCGCCTGAATTACAAACTGTAACGCAGCCTTTACATCCGGCCACCACCACCTTTTTGCAATCCTTCACCATCTCCAGAATTTCTTCAACAGGTTTGGATTCTGCTACAACCATGTGATTCCTCCTGTCCCGTTCCTGCCGGGATGCGGGACTGGCTAAAAATTATCGTGCACTCTGCCCACGTTACCTGAGAAAAGGCACGCTGGCAAGGGGTATTGTACTCTATTTCACAATTTTAGGTGTCTTGCTAGTTTTTGTCAAATACAAAATTTCACCAGATTTTTTGAAATATCTTCTTTAGAGGGCAAAAATATTTGTTGACAAACCCCCTTGCTGTCGATTAAAAGGGGGACTATGTGAAAAAAAGTATGAGCCCTGGCTGGGTCAGGTATAGACTCGGCGGGGTTAACTATTGCTAAAAACCCGGCCCCCCGGCGTCGGGCTAATTAAAAGAAAACCACCTAAACCCCTAAGGAGGCATTGGTCTATGGCAAAGTATGATCCGGTAAAACAAAAAGACTGGCAGATTGCTGAAATCGCCGAAGCGGAGATGATCCCCTTTGAGGACATGTGCGACAAGCTGGAAATCCCCAAGGATGAGCGCATCCCCTACGGCCACAAAATCGGCCGCATCGACTACGTGAAGTGCCTGGAACGCAACAAGAACAAACCCGACGGCAAGTACATCGAAGTCACCGCCATCACCCCCACCCCGCTCGGTGAAGGCAAATCCACCACCTCCATGGGCTTAATCGAGGGCCTGGGCAAACGGAAAGTGAACGTGGGCGGCTGCATCCGCCAGCCTTCCGGCGGCCCCACCATGAACGTCAAGGGCACCGCGGCGGGCGGCGGCATCTCGCTGCTGATCCCCATGACCGAGTTCTCCCTGGGCCTCACCGGCGACATCAACAACATCATGAACGCCCACAACCTGGCCATGGTGGCCGCTACTTCCCGGCTGCAGCACGAGTTCAACTACAGCAATGAGGAGTTGGCCAAGCGGAACCTGAAGCGCCTGAACATCGATCCCAAAAACTTCGAGATGGGCTGGATCATGGACTATTGCGGCCAGGCCCTCCGCCACATCATCATCGGCATGGGCGGCAAGATGGACGGCTTCATGATGAGGAGCGGTTTCCAGATCACCGTCTCCTCCGAGATCATGGCCATCCTGGCCGTGACCCGGGACCTGGCGGACATGCGGGAGCGCCTGGGGCGCATCGTGG
>JBAQHL010000559.1:0-12434 GCA_049288295.1 Desulfobaccales bacterium | reverse complement strand
GGACATAGCCCTGGAAACTGATAATCAGGCCAACCAGATGGTGGCTGAGTTTAAAGCAAGCTTCGGCAACTATCTCGCCGATGAGGGCCCATCCGGGCCCTGAACCCCCGATTTATTTAAGCTGAGAGTCTGCCTGACGCAACGCGGGGCCGGGTCCGGAAAAGAGCCCGGCCCCGGTGTGGGTGATCAGGCGTTGGGGACTGCTTTGGGTTTGCAGAGAAAATCTTTGCTGGTGGCTAAACGGCCGCAGCCCTCGCAGACGTACTTAATGTCATTGAGCTTGCCGGCGCAATAGTGCTTTTCATAGGCTTCATGCAATTTGCCGCAATAGCTGCACGTTGCTTTGCCTTCGGGGTTGCAAAGGTGCCCGGGCTCTTCCGCCACGGCCCCGCAGGTGGCACAGACATACCCTTTCTTTTCCATGGCCTCTCCTCATGCGCACAAAATCTAAACAATATTATTTCCAGATAAAATAATCCAGAAAAATAGGATGTCAAATCCCCAAGATCCCTCTGCATGATACTGAAATGTGTAGAGTGCGCAATGCTCTGCGCACTGCGCACCAAGATGGCGGACAGGGACGCCCGCCCTGCGGCTGCTATCATGGCTTGGTTTGGGCCACCCCCGAAGATGAAAATCTGTTGTAGGGGCGACGCATGCGTCGCCCCTGCGGGGGTTTTTCAGGGTAAAGCCTGCGGCCACAAAAAATTGTTTATGGAGTGCAATTTTTGGTGTGAGAGCAAAGGGGCCAGGGATTACTGGTGTAGGGGCGAGGCATCCTCTTCAGGCTCTTGCAAAATTGTAGCCGCAAGGCTAAGCCTTGCGCCAGCACAGGCTGGAAAGCCTGTGCCACCAGGGCTTAACTTAGCAATCAGATAAAATCTTCCGCCTGTAAATGTATTTTACAAGAGGCTCTTTTAAAAAAAAAAGGGGAGTTGGCTATTATCCCCCTCCCCCTTGGTCTGCTTCAAGTTTAGCTTAGCTACTCAACCTGATACCGCTCCTCCACGATGCGCTCCACTTCCTCCTCGGTGGGCATGGAGTCCCGGTAGCCCGCCTGGTACTGGTTGCGGAGCCAGCGGAAGAGGCTGACAGTTTCGTTGACCCGCACAATCTCGGGGATATCCCCGCTCTTCACCGAATGCATGTGGGGATTGTATTGGCCCAGCATACTCACCACGTCATAAAAGGTGGCCGCATCCCTTTTGATGCCCCGCTTGAAAGACTTGCCTTCCTTGGGGTAAATCAGCTCCGGATTAGGGTTGCCGGAAATGTCTATGCGCTGGAAGGGCCGCCGGATCGCCACCTGCCATTTCCGGGATTCCACCATCATGCGGGCGATGAGAGGTCCGGCCCAATCGTGGGTTACATGACCCTGGGGGCAGGTGGAGAAAAACTCCACCAGGGAAGGCCCGTTATAGGCGATGGCCTCTTTGAGGATGTTGACGGCATAGAAGGGGTTGTCGATGGACAGCTTGGCCGCGTACACATGGGAGATGGCCATGGCCTGGCTGATGATCCGGCGGTGCAGGGTGGTCTTGCCCGCGAACTTCCTGCCGATGGGCGAAGTGGACCGGTCCGAACCGTAGCGGGTGGCCCCGGACTTCTGAGTGCCGGTGTTCATGTAGCCTTCATTGTTGTAAATGATCCAGGTGATGTCGAAGTTTTCACCCAGGGCGTGGTTGAAAGGCCCGTTGCCGATGTCGTAGATGGCGCCGTCCCCGGCAAACACGATGATTTTGGTGAGAACGTCCTGATTGCGGTCCACATAAGCCTGATCCAGGGCGAACTTGGAGCCCAGCGCCGCCGCGGAGGCCGTCCCGAAGCCGTAGTGCCCGGATGGGTAGATGCGGGTGTTGAAGGGGTTAACCAGTTCCGACACCTGGTCGCAGCCCGTGGAGTTGATACAGTAAATGTTGAAGCCGTGGTCCAGCATATGCTCGATGGCCCGGCGATTCTTTTCGGAGAGGATCCTCAGTCCCTGGTAAAAAGTGGCAATCCCCTGGGGATGGTTTCTCAGGGACTCCAGGGCATAAAAGGTCAAAAGATTGATAACCCCCTCGCTGCAGCCCGGGCACAGGGTGTGCTTTCCGGGATAAAGCTTGGAAAACACAAAAAGAACCTGGTGGTTCAAGGGGAGACGGTCGACGAAGGGGGCCAGTTCCTTGCTTTTGTCCCAAGGCCGGCACCTGCCCGGAAGGAAATCCAGGTCGCTGAGCTTGGTCTTATCCACCATGCGCAAGGCATCGGTGGGACAGACCTGGGCGCAAACGCCGCAGCCTTTGCAGGACGCGGGATCGGCCTCCAGGTTCAGGGCAAAACGGTCCCAGGGTATGCCCTTGGGCGGCTTTTTGAAAACCTTGAAGTAGCGCCGGGCCTCCTCGGGGATGGTTTGGTCGGTGACCGTGCTGTAAATGGACGCATCCGGGCAGGAGGCCGTGCAGATGCCGCAGGCGATGCACTTTTCCGGATCATAGACCGGGAGTGCGGTGCCGATGTAGCTCATGTCCCGGAAGCGGCTGGTGGCCGCGGGCACCACCGGCAGGAAACGGTCCCAGGGCACCTTCCTCCCTTCCAGGATGGGCTCGATCATCTGGTGCTGGAACATTTCCTGGTAATTTTCCGTGAGGCTTACCGGCTTGAAGGTCCCCAGTTCGTCCTTTTCCGTAAGGGTTACCGGCAGGCCGGCGCTGCCCCGCTTGCCGCCGAAGTCCTCCGGGGGCGGCGGCGCATAAACCGGCCCCTCGGCCTCGAGGGAAAAAGCTGCAGAGCTCCAGCGTTCGGTGCCGCAGCCGGGGTTGCTCTGCTCCACGCCGAACCGCAGCAGGCCCAGATTGGCGTCGATGACATCTTTGCCCTTCCCCTTTTTGCCGCCCAGTTTCTTTTCCAGAATTTTTTTAAAGCGCTGCTCGAAATCTTTTTCCCGGAAAATTCCCATTTCTTTATTGATGAGGCCCAAAACCGCGGCTCCGGGGAGGTTCCGGTTGAGATGCTGAATGGCCGCCTGGGAGCCGTCCAGGGTTATGAGCCTGATCTTGCGATACTTGATTAAAGACTGGACTTGCTCTGAGAAACTATCCATGAGCTCACTACAGGTCTTGGTGGTATTGACCACCAGCAAACCGTTTTCTTGGAGGCCGCCCACGTATTCCCGGAGAATCTGGTCAGACAGAAATTTTTCGTTGAAAAACGCCAGGACGTTTCTCTGGGTGAGCTCGCTGGCATTGCGGATGGGCTGAGAGGACAGGCGCAGGTTCATGAAGACCGGGGCGCCTTTTCTGGCGGCGCCGTAGCGGGCCCCGGACTGCACATACTTTTTCTGGCCGGTGCCGGGATCTTCAGCATAGATGAGCGCCGCGGATTCCAGGGCCGTCTTGACCCCCTCGGCGCCCACGCCGATGAAGGTCATGCCCAGCTCCCGGTCCAGGTACCCCGGCAGGGGGGCGGGTTTTAAAGTCAGGGGCCCCTCGATACCCACGTAAAAGTCCCGGAGAAACCCCCGGCGCTTTTCATAGGCGCTGATCATGTTTTCCACCACGGAGGCGGCGTCATACTTGTTAAAGTCCTTGCTGCCCAAGCCATAGACTCCGTGGAGCAGGGTGGGCATGTCCAGGCGGCCGTAAATGCGGTGTTCCCGTTTTCCTTCCCGGCCCGCCCGGATGGAAATCTGCAGCGCGGCCTGCACATCGGCCAGCATGAGCTGGTTGTGAGTGGTGCCGCTGCGTTCCAGGACCGAGATCACCTGGGCCTTGCGCAAGCCGTAGGCCAATTCTTCGTAGCAGGGCGGGTTGAAGAGCACCGGCCGCACCACGCCGATTTTGTAGCCCTTGACATCCCGGTAGTAGTCCACCACGTCCTTTACCACCCCGGCGGCCGACCCCAGGACAACTACCACCATGTCCGCGTCCTCGGTGCGGTAGCATTCCACCACCTTGAGGTTGGTCCCCATGATCTTGTTCATGACGTTCATGGTAGCCACAAAGGCCCGCTTGAAGAACCGGTAAGCCAGATCCTGGGAAACCTGTCCCTCCATGGTCAGATCGGTGTCAGTAAAGGTGCCGGTGAGGGTGCCGTGCTCGAAATCGGGCTGGTGAAAGCGGTTGGGCGGCCCCAGGAAGGAGCCTAAAAACGCGTCTGACAGCTCCTGCACGTTCTCGATGGCGTGGCTCTTGATGAAACCGTCCCCGATAACCATGACCGGGAGCATGACCTGGCGCAGTTCGGCCACCTTGAAGGCGATGGGCAGAAGATCATGCATTTCCTGGTTGTCGCAACTCATGAGCTGGGCCCAGCCGGCATTGCGCACCGCGTAAAAGTCGGTGTGCCCGGCGTGGATGGACAACGACCCTTTGTTCACCTCCCGGGCCATGACGCTCATAACCACGGGCAGGCGTTTGCCGGCCACGGAGAAAAGATTCTTGGTTTTGAGCAGCAGTCCCTGGGACGAGGTGTTGTCCACGTAGCGCCCGCCCTGGCAAGCCATGGCCTCCACCGCGGCGATGGCCGAGAGCTCATCTGAAGGTTGAAAATACATGAGCTCGGTGCCGAAGAGGTTTTTTTGCCCCATGGACGCGGCCCGGGCGAACTGCTCGGCTATGGGGGTGGAGGGCGTGATGGGGTAGCCGCACAGACCATCCACCACCCGGGTCAATACCGAAATGGAGGCCTGATTGCCGTCCATGAGCACTTCCCGCCGTTTTCGCATTTCCTCCAGCAGTTTGGCCGGGATGGAAGAAATATTAAAGGTAAAGAGCTCCCTGGCGTCAAACCGCTCCCATTCCGCCTGCCAGTCGATCTCTTTGGTGGTTTTTACTTTCCGTTCCCGAAGATGGTGATAGGGCAATTGTCTTCGCAAGCCGTCCAGATCCCTTGTAAGGCAAAGTTCTTCAGCCATAACCGCACCCTTTTTAAAGAAGTTAAATAACCAGGAAACCATATTATCACAAAATAACAACAGAACGCCAAGTCCCGGCCAGGCCTCGTGAAAAGAATCACATTAACTGAACGCCATCGCCCCACCCTTGCTTTTTTCACAAAGGTGATTAAGTTAAGGCCAATTACGGGGAAGGGCACCGAAAAAGCGCAGTCCTTGAAAGGAAGGAGGTATTCTTATGACCATGCAAGTTTGCTGGCTGGACAATCTGGCCAAGGCCCAGGAAACCGCGAAAAAGACCAACAAACCCATCCTCCTGGATTTTTTCAACCCCCAATGAATCGGCTGCCAGCAGATGGGTGCCGTGACGTACCCGAATAAAGGTGTGGCCAAGTTTGTTGATCTTAACTTCGTGCCGGTGCAGGTAGAAACCTCCAACAAGGAACTTATGGAGAGGTACAACGTCTCCTGGACTCCCACCATCCTGGTTTTAGACTCACAGGGCATAGAACACTACCGCTCAGTAGGTTTTCTCCAGCCGGATGTGTTCATCGCCACCTTTGAGGTGGGCAAGGGGCGCTACTACCTGGACCTGGAGCAGTTTGCCGAGGCCCGGGCCCTGTTTGAGGAAGTCATCGATCGCTGTCCAGTCCCGGAAGTGGTTCCTGAAGCCATGTTCTTCCGGGGTGTGGCCACCTACAAGCAAACCCACGATCCCAAGCCCTTAAGAACGGCTTATGACGATCTGACAGCAAAATACCCCCAGAGCGAATGGGCTAAACGGGCTGAGCCCTACAAGCTGATTTCGGCGTAGTGGAGCGGGAGGCTGGTGGTTTCTCGCTTGGGGCCACCAGGCCTTGGAGTCTTTGAGACCTCTGCAAGGATTTTTATGGAGTTCAAAGCTCTTCTGGCCGGAAATTCTTGCCCGAACGCCGGTAGGACGGGCTTCCAGTCCGTCCAGGCACGGGCAGGATGCCCGTGCTACCAAATTTTTAAGGGCGGCAAGAGTATGCATGGTGCTCACTGCGCACCATGATGGCGGGCACGGAGGCCCGCCCTACCAAATTTTTCATAACTTACGGGTGAGCCAAAGGCTCATGAATAAATGCTTTGCTCCTTCTGGGGAGCTTCACTGGTAAGGTTTCCAAAGCCGGGCTGAGCCTGGCGTCCTAATCCCCTGACATTTTCTTTTCTCTTTGCGGAGCCCAGGGAATGTCATATTTGTTTGAGATGGACGCGGATTCTTGCAATTCGTCTGCACAACCAGCAATCAGCGGGGAAAAACCATGCAGGTCAGGATAGGTCAATCAGTCCTGGAATTAGTGGAAGGGGACATCACCACACAGGACACCAAGGCCCTGGTCAATGCCGCCAATGAGGAACTCATTGTGGGGGGCGGCGTGGACGGGGCCATCCACCGGGCCGGGGGGCCCACAATCCAGGCAGAGGCCCGGAAAATCGGCCGGTGCCCCACCGGGCAGGCGGTCATCACCACCGGGGGGAACCTCAAGGCCAGGTATGTCATTCACACGGTGGGCCCCATTTACCGGGGCGGCGGCCACGGAGAGCCGGAGCTTTTGGCCTCCGCCTACCGTGAGTCCCTGAAAACCGCGTCCGCCAAGGGCATCAAATCCGTGGCTTTCCCCTCCCTGTCCACCGGGGTATACGGCTATCCGGTCCCCGAGGCGGCCAGGATCGCCTTAAAAACCGTTAAGGAATATTTGGCCGACCACCCAGAAATCGAACTGGTGCGCTTCGTGCTGTTCGGCCAACCCACCTTTGCCGCGTTTGCCGAGGCTTTGCAGGAGATCAGCTGAAGGCGTTTTGGAGAATGGGGCCGTGCTGCCAGCAAAGGGGGTTGGGAGGGGATTTTGAGGGGAGGGCGGGTGACCCACCGATCCCCCGGCTTTCTCCTGAAAATCCTTTCATTACAACCTCAAAATAGATGCGACGGGTCAATGTCCAACGTCAGGTCGATCTTACTTTTGGTTGGGGAAGACCAGGTCTGGCGCAGGTGGGTGAGAAGCGCCAACAGGGGTGGGCGGCCGTAGCTTTTCAGGAGAATCTGCCAGCGAAAGCGCCCCTTGAGTTTGGCCAGGCCCGCCGGGGCCGGACCCAGGACCCTTAGCCGGGAGGCCAGGTCGGGGTCCTGCCGCACGGTGCGCCGGAGCATGTCCCCCAGTTTTTTGGCCTGTTGGGCCACAGCCTGCTCGGGCACGCCGCTCAGGCGCACCAGGGCCAGGCGGGTAAAGGGGGGATAACCCAACTCCCGCCGCGATGATATTTCCTTTTCAAAAAACTCAAAGTAATCCTGATCTCTTACCGTCTGAAACAGATAGTGCTCCGGCTGGTAGGTCTGGATGAGAACCTTGCCGGGAACCCCGCCCCGGCCGGCCCGCCCCGCCACCTGGGCCAGAAGCTGAAAGGTGCGCTCCCCGGCGTGATATTCAGGGAAGAACAGGCTCTGGTCCGCGGCAATGACCCCCACCAGGGTGACGCCGGGGAAATGATGGCCCTTGGTGATCATCTGGGTGCCCACCAGGATATCCAGGTCTTTGGCGGCAAAATCCTTAAACACCGAGAGGGCCCGGCCGCTGGTGGGCGCGGTGTCCCGGTCCAGGCGAGCCACCCGGGCCCCGGGCCACAGGCGGCGCACCTCCCCCTCCACCCGTTCCGTGCCCACCCCATGCCTTTTGATGGCGGTGGACTGGCAGGAGGGGCAGCGCTCGGGCACAGGCTGCTCATAGCCACAGTAATGACAGAGCAGGAGGTCCCGGGAGTGGTGCTGGGTCAGGGCCACGCTGCACTGCTCACACTGGAAGATCGTGCCGCAAAACAGGCAGAAGAGCACCGTGGCGTAACCCCGGCGATTGAGGAACAGCAAGGCCTGTTCCCCTCTTGCCAGGGTTTCCGTCACCGCCGCGGCCAGAGGTGGAGAGATGATCTTGAGCGCCGAACCACCGCGCTGCTGCTTGAGGTTAAGGAGCTGCACCTCCGGGAGGGCCTGGGGGGTGACCCGCCGGGGCAGGTGCAAGTAGCGGTAATGACCTTCTTGTGCCCGGTAATAGGTGCTTACCGCCGGGGTGGCCGAGACCAGCATCACCGCGGCCTCCGCCAGCTTGCCCCGGTAGAGGGCCACATCCCGGGCCTGGTAGAGGAGGCCCCCTTCGTGCTTGTAGGCCGGGTCGTGTTCCTCATCCACCACGATAAGGCCCAGCCGGGGAAGGGGCGCAAAAACCGCGGAGCGGGCCCCCACGGCCACCTCTAATTGCCCGGCCGCCAGGCGTCGCCACTGGTCCAGGCGCTGGCTGTCGGTGAGGCCGCTGTGGAGGAGGGCTACCCGCTCCCCGAAGCGCCTGCGGAATTCCCAGGCCACCGGGTGGGTCAGGGCAATTTCGGGAAGGAGCACCAGCACCTGGCGGCCCTGGGCCAGGGCTTCCCGGGCCGCAGTCAGGTAGACCTCGGTCTTGCCGCTGGCCGTCACCCCGTGCAAAAGAAAGGGCGTAAACCGCTGCTCCCTGATGCCTGCGACCACAGCCTGCACCGCCTCATCCTGCTCGGGGACCAGGGTGTATTCCGGCTCCGTCTGGGTGGGCGGCGGATGGTCGAGGGGATGGGCCAAAGACGGACGCTCTTCCGAAAAGATCAGCCCTTGTTGGGCCAACCGCTTGAGGACGGCAGGGCAGGTGGGAAAAATTTGGCGCAATTCCCGGAGAGGGACCGGTCCCCCCGCGCCTTTGAGATGAGTGAGGATTTCCTGAGCCCTGGGTCCCAAACGCTTTGGGGGCGGATTTGCCGGCGTTTGGGGCTGGAGGGTCACCCATCGCTCCTGCCTGGGGCCGGTGGTCCGGGAAGTGCCGGGAATGAGGTGGCTCAGGGCTTCTCCCAGGGGGTACTGGTAATACTCCGCCACCCAGCGCCACAAGGCAACAAGCTCCAAGCCAAAGCGGGGCAGGGGGTCCAGCACGGCCAGGACCTCACGGATAGCCGCGTCGGGCATTGCCCTCGCCGGACCCAAAAGATACCCCGCCACCTGCCGGCGTCCCACTGGCACTTTTACCAGGCAGCCAACCCGGGCGCTGCCTTGGAGTGAGGGAGGGATGCGGTAGGTAAGGGTCTGAAAAAGGGGGAGGGCAACGGCGACTTCAACAAGATTCGATTCCAGGGGGGGAGCTTCAGCATTGTTGTCGGCTGCCATGTGATGGCCTGGATGATGCAGATTGGGTCTTTAATAAGGCCTTATAAATCAAGGGTGGGGGATACCAAGGTCTTTACAGATCTTATAACACAATTTCTCCGGTATTTCGGTATGCCTTGGTACAGTTGAAGTTTTACAGGTGGTATTATTCCAGTATGACAGGCTTCCCTTCTGTCTCCCGTCGGCTAACTTCTCAATTTGCCTCAATAATGAGTTTTACAGCGTCTTTTAGATTTTGCCTGGTTTCCTCTAAATTATGCCCCTGAGCATTGGCCCCTGGAAGCTCCTCAATATAGCCGATCCACCAATCTTCCACCTGCTCGAAAATTGCCGTAAATTTTTCCATTCATTGCTCCATGATAACATTCTCAATATGTCTTTTATTCAGGAAATTAACAATAAATCTACACCAGATTTTATGCAATTCATTAAAATTATTTTCGGATATCAAGGTGTCATTCCGAAAAAATCCACAATACTGCATTTTCTTGAAGCATCGACAATTGCTTACGGCTGTGTAGCCTCGTTCGGCACGCACTGAAGCCCATAACCTAAAACGATTTCGGTGTTCAAAAAGATTATAACCCATTCAGAACTCTTCATGCCAAATCCTCCCCTACTGCCGCCGCTTCTGAAACTGGCGCACCTGGTACATAAAGGCCTCGAGACGCGTCAGGGTGTGGGTTTGCTCCTGCCCGTCATAGGCCAGGTTCAGGAAGGGGATATTGTCGTGCTCCTGGCGGAAACGGTTGAACAAAGAGTTCACCACGGTGCCCGGCATGCAGGTGAAAGGCATGACATTCACCAACCCGGAAACGCCCTTTTTGACAAAGTCCCGGGACTTGCCGATACTGAGGATGGCTTCCCCTTCGAAGGAGTCGTGGAGATAGCCTTCGGCCAGGGCCAGGGTTTCCGGAATGGGAGGCTCATGCAGATTTTTGATGCTCCCCTCGAACAAATGCATAAGGTGATGTTCGTCCTTTTTTTGCACCCAGTCTTTTATGATGATCTGCAGGAGGTGGCGGTAGCGCCGGAAAACCCAGGCATTGCGCCTTGAGGTGAAATTGACGTACAAGAGCCACTCCGAGATGGGGGGCATCCAGGCTTCCCCGCCCAGGGCCTCGATTTGGCGCACGGTGTTCTCGTTGGAAAACCGGTTGCTGCGAACGTAAATTTCGCCCACCAACCCCACCAGGGGTTTATCGTCCCTTCCGTTTAAAGCTATGTCGTCAAAGGTTTTTCGGGCCTCTTTGAGAGGGACGTCCAGGTCCTGGCGATCCCGCAGGGCCTCGTAAACCTTCCTCAGATAATTCCTGTAAACTTCATCGGTGCTTCCCGGTTGGCGCTCGTGGGGACGGGTCTCCAGGAGTTTTTTCTCCAGAAGGTCGATGGCCACGATGCCCCGCCAGGCGATGCGGTCGAAGTCCTCCCCCACCATGCCCACTTCCTCGTACAAGGTTTCGCTCTGGTCGGGGGCGAAGACCGGCACCTCGGGGAAGCCCAACTCATCCAGAACCAGGCGGTGGTAGCGGTGATATTGGCCGAAGCGGCAAGGGCCGTCTCCAGAGGGCATGAAGAAAGCGCTCCGATCCGGGATGAAGTCGGACCGCCGCACCATTTTGGCCAGGTCCCCCGTGGTGAGAATCAGGGGGTAGCACTCTTTGCCTGAGGTGAGGCGGCGGCCCAGTTCCAGGGTTTCCTCATCGGACTCGGGCAAGGATTCAGCCTCGGCGCCGCAGGCCTCGAACGCGCCCACCAGGGCTAAGGCCTGGTCTGCCATGGGCGGCAGGAAAATCTTGCGCCGGTTGGTCTGCTTGACCCGGAAATGATGGGCCGCAGCCCGGGCCGGCGTTTCGGGGATGGTGACATTTTTCAGACTGTCCAGGAAGGCCTCCAAGCGGGTGATGGCTCCCACGTCGGCGGAATGCTCGTCGATTTCAATTTCCAGGAAGGGCTTCCCGGCCATTTTTTCCTTGAAAAAGTGTTGGATGAAGGAATCGGGGCCGCAGCCGAAGTTGGTGATGTAAACCCCGAACAGACGCGGGTCTTTGCGGATGAGATCGGCGGCGCCCAGAATTTTTTGACCGAAACGCCAGTACATGGGCTTGATTTCGGAAAGCTCCTCCACCTGGTCGATGGGGAGGAAATCCATGGGTATGGCCTGGACGCCCAACTGCCTAAGCTTGCGGTGGAGGTTCAGGTTCATGCCCGGGTCAAAAGCGTTGTAGGGGCGGCCCACCAACACCATGAGGCGCTCCTCCGGCCCGAGGGCGGCCAGGATTTCCCGGCCCCGGTCGGCCAGACGCTGATAATAGGCCTGCTGAGCCTCTTCGGCCTTGCGCATGGCCCTGCCCACCAGGAAGGGGGACACCCCCAACTGCCCGGCCAGTTCTTTTAAGCCCCGGCGCAGGATTTTGGGACCACGCCCGAAATAAAGGACGGCTGAGTAAAGCTTGGCGCCGTATTGGTCAAAATCAATGGCCGAGGGCACGGTGTTAGTCAGGGTCTGGACCATGGGGCAGACCACACCCCGCTGGATGTCGCCGTGGGGGTGGGGGAGATCGATGACACTGGGAAGCAGGATGCGTTTTACCCCGGCCTCGAGCAGGTCCAGGATGTGGCCGTGGGCCACTTTCACCGGAAAACAGGGCTCTGCGGCCAGGCTTTCCACTCCCTGATGGATCACCTTTTTATTGGTCTTTTTGGAGAGCACCACCGTGAAGCCCAATTCCTCGAGGAAGGCGCGGAAGAAGGGCATGAGTTCTTGAAAGAACATGGTGCGGGGAATGCCGAGGACGCCGCGTTTTCCCGCGGTCACTTCCTCGGACTCAGGCCCGTACAGCCAATCTTCCCGTTCCTTGATGAGGTCCGGCAAATCCACGGTGGCGACAGCCCGGCCCACTTCGTATTTCTCGCAGCGGCTGCCGTAAAACAGGGGCTTTTCCCCGGCAATCTTCACCTGGCGGATCTCGCAGGTGTTGGCGCAGCTTTGACACTCGAAAGAGGTTATCTCGTACTCGCGGTCGGCCAGGTCGAAGCCCTTGAACCTTGAGTCCTCCCAATCGCGCTCCCGCAGGGCCAGCAAGGCCGCGCCGATGGCCCCGGTGACGTCATGGTGAGGCGGCACGGTGATTTTTTTGCCCACCACCTGCTCGAAGGCCGCCACAATACCCCGGTTGGCCGCGGTGGCCCCCTGGTAAAAAATGTTGTTGCCGATGGGGCGGTCTTCGGCCACCTTGTTCAAATAATTCTGGACAATGGAATAGGACAGGCCGGCCACCAGGTCTTCTTTGACAGCGCCCCGCTGCTGGTGGTGCACGATGTCCGACTCCATGAAGACGGTGCAGCGCTCGCCCATGCGCA
>JBAQHL010000558.1:0-3277 GCA_049288295.1 Desulfobaccales bacterium | reverse complement strand
GGCCATCCCCTTCTTGGCCAAATGCTTGGTAATCGCCGCAGTCAAAGTCGTCTTGCCATGGTCGATGTGACCAATGGTGCCCACGTTCACGTGCGGCTTGGTGCGCTCAAACTTCTTCTTGGCCATGTCCTTTCTCCGGAGCAAGGTTTTCCCGGAAGGCTGCTTCCGGGGGGCTCACCATCGTGACCCTAAATATGGAGCCCACGACCGGGATCGAACCGGTGAACCTCTTCCTTACCAAGGAAGTGCTCTACCAACTGAGCTACGTGGGCCCTGGAGCGGGAAACGGGACTCGAACCCGCAACCCTCAGCTTGGAAGGCTGACGCTCTAGCCCATTGAGCTATTCCCGCCCACGCCTGAAAATTGGTGGAGAGGGGAGGATTCGAACCTCCGAAGGCTGCGCCGGCAGATTTACAGTCTGCTCCCTTTGGCCACTCGGGAACCTCTCCAACCGGAACGCTAAGGTCGGGTGTCGCAACTGGAGCTGGCGATGGGACTCGAACCCGCAACCTGCTGATTACAAATCAGCCGCTCTACCATTGAGCTACGCCAGCCTGCCGGTCAACCTGCGCCAAGCCGAGGATGACCAAATTTTAACTTAATAAAATTAGTTTATTTATAATTTTTTGTCAAGGTTTTTCCTAAAATTTTCTCTCGCCGGAATTCCTTCTTCTCCCAGGTTTGACAGAGCCAGGCTTCAGTGTCATATTCTTCTCTATCTAGATAAGGAGAAGGTTCCCATGGAGATCGAACGCGCCCGGCTGCTCCGGCAAATTCCTTCGGTGGATGAGTTGGTGCGCGCCCCCGGCCTTGCCCCTGTTCTGGCGCCCCTGTCCCGGACCCAGTCGGTGGAAGTGATTCGCCGGTTTCTGTCCACCTTTCGGGAACGCCTCTTGAACCTTCCCCTGGCTGACCTCCCCCTGGAGCTTGACCTGGAGGCCCTGGAAAGCGAGGCGGCCCTGAGCCTCACTCAGACCCAGCGGCCTTCCCTGAACCGGGTGATCAATGCCTCCGGGGTCATCATTCACACCAACCTGGGACGCTCCCCCCTGGCTGCTGCGGCTCGGGACCACCTTCTCACGGCCGCCGCTTGTTATACCAATCTTGAATACGACTTGGAAGAAGGAAAGCGCGGCTCCCGCCAGGTTCACCTGGAAAAACTCCTAACCGGGATCACCGGGGCCGAGGCCTGCCTGGTGGTGAACAACAACGCCGCCGCAGTTTTTCTGTCCCTCAATGCCCTGGCTGCCGGGCGGGAGGTCATTATCTCCCGGGGCCAGTTGGTGGAAATCGGGGGGTCTTTCCGCATGCCGGACATCATGGCCGCAAGTGGCGCCATTCTCCGGGAGGTGGGCACCACGAACAAGGCCTATCTGGCTGATTACGAAAAGGCCATCACCTCCAACACCGCCATGCTCCTGAAGGTCCATCCCAGCAATTTCCGCCTCCTGGGCTTTACCAGGGAGGTGCCCCTGGCCGACCTGGTCGGGCTGGGACGCCGTTACGGCCTCTTTGTCCTGGAGGACCTGGGAAGCGGCTGCCTGGTGGATCTCTCCCGCTTCGGCCTGGAAAAGGAGCCCACCGTTCAGGAAGCGGTGGCCAGCGACGCCGACCTGGTGATGTTCAGCGGCGACAAGCTCCTGGGAGGGCCTCAGGCCGGCATCATCATCGGCAAGGCCGAGGTGGTCAAGCTCCTGAAACAGCATCCCCTGACCCGGGCCCTGCGGCCGGACAAACTCACCCTGGCGGGCCTGGAGGCCACCCTGCGCCTTTACCTTAATGAGCCCAGAGCCTTGGCCGAAATTCCCACCCTGCGGATGCTCACCACCCCGGTGGCCGAAGTGAACCGTCAGGCCCAGCGTCTGGCCCGCCTCATCAAGCGGCGCTGGCCCGGCCGTTACCTCGTCTCCGTCCAGGACCACGTCAGCCGCTCCGGCGGGGGGGCTTTGCCCATGGTGCCCATCCCCAGCCGAGCGTTGGCTTTGACGCTGCCGCCCCTGGCCCCCCACCAGTTGGAGGAGCGCCTCCGGGCCGCCAACCCGCCGGTTATCGCCCGTTTGGAGCATGACCGCCTCCTCCTGGACGTGCGCACTCTTCTGCCGGAGGATTATCCCCCGCTGCTGCGCGTCCTGGACACCCTGGCGAACTCGGCCTAAAAGGTTGTTGCCGAAGTTTTTCATCTCATCCTGAGCGAGCGTATCCCTTCCTTGCCAAGAGCAACCTGCGCCTGGACGGGCTGGAAGTCCGTCCTACCGCTAAGAGATCAGGAGGGGAAGCGTAGGGGCATGTCTGGCCATGCCCCAAGTAAATGTAGCGGGCGTCCGTGCCCGCCTCGATTATCCGCACAGGCTGGAAAGCCTTGTGCCACCTCTGGGGACCTTTTCGGGGCAGCCCAGATATCACATGGTGCATATAACGATTGCCCAAGGTTGATGCCGATTACCCATTATTCATTATAGGGGCAGGCTTGCCGTGCCCTCATTGGGCCTAGCAGGCTATGCCACGAAAATAACTTATATTGGGCAACCGCTATAAGACGCACCCTACGGCTCGAAACTCACCATTCAAAACTCGAAACTTTTTAGGACAGGCACTCGAAGAAAATATGCGGAGGAAAATGGTACTTGCAGGCAAGTGGCAGGTATTGTCAGTCCTGGATATGGATGTTGATAAACAGGTGCCCTCTTTGGCCGCCGGCGTTTTTCCCTCCCCCCTTAATCCTTAACCAGGAGCCGTCCTTGACGCCCGGAGGGATGGAGAGCCGCAACCGCCGCCGTTGATGGTTGCTGCTGATGAGGAAGTTGACCTTGGCCCCCTGGACTGCCAGCCTCCGGGGCAGCCGCAGGTCCATAATCATATCGGGCTGGCCCAGGGCCGGATACATGGCCCACTCCAGATCCGTCAGGGAACTACGGGTAAGCCTGCCCAGAAATCGATGGAGTAATTCTTTGAGAAAGAGCAACCAGGAGGAACATTCTCCTGAACTGCTCTCCGTTTCTAATTTTTCAGGATTTGCCGATGGGCTTGGCCGCTCCCGTGCCCGGGAGCGGGAGCGGCTTATGCCTCGGGTTGAGTGGTCCCCTGAGTGAAACGCATGCAGAGACCGCCGGGACTTGGATTTTTCAGGGGGGTTGCCAGCTTTTTTCTCCTGCTGGGGACAGGACCGGGGGATGCGAACTTCGCCGGGTTTTTTCTCCTGTAAACGGAGCCAATCATATGCTGCACGGCGAGAAGGATCAATGAGAACTCGGTAGGCCTCGCCGAGCTTGAGAAACC
>JBAQHL010000557.1:0-7723 GCA_049288295.1 Desulfobaccales bacterium | reverse complement strand
GGCCACAAAGGGGAGGAGCCTGCCACTCCTGGGATTTATGAGCAAAGCCTGATGCCGGGCGCCGAAATGCCCTGCGGTTTGCCGGGCCATGTCGCTTTCATCGAGGCCAGCGCCCCCGAAACAGGCGGTGTAGGTGCGGACCGGCTCAGGAGACAGCCTGGCCATAAGGGCAAGGAGGGAGCTGGAATCCACTCCCCCGGAAAGAAGCAGGCCCACGGGGACATCCGCCACCAGCCTGCGCCGGGTGGCGTCCGCCAGGCTTTCCCGCAATGATGCCCCCGCCTGCTGCAGAGTCATGCCGGGGTTGGCCGGGGGGCCTTCAGGAAGCCGCCAATAGCGCTCCTCCCTGAGCTTACCCGGTTCCCAAACCAGGAAGGTTCCGGGCAAAACTTTCCGAAAACCTGTGAGGAGGCAGCGGTCCGGGGGGGGATACCCCCTGTCCAGAAAATACGTTAGTCCCTCGGGATCGATATACCGGGGCTCGTCTTTTATTATGAGGGTCTTTAATTCTGAGGAAAAGGCTAAGCCGCCGCCTTGGCCCTGCCGATAATACAAGGGCTTTTTGCCGAAGCGGTCCCGGGCCAGGAGCAGCCGGCCGTGTCCCCGGCCGTCCCAAAGGGCGAAGGCGAACATGCCTCTTAGACGCGCCACCACGCCGTCTCCCCACACCCGGTAGCCGTTCAGGATCACCTCGGTGTCGGTGCGGCTGCGGAAACGCTCTCCGGCCCCTTCCAGTTCCTGGCGCAACTCCGGAAAATTGTAGATTTCCCCGTTAAAGACCAGGGCCAGAGGCACATCCGGATGCTCCATGGGCATGTGCCCGGCCTTGCTCAGGTCCAGGATGGCCAGACGGGTGGCCCCCAGGACAGCCGCCACGTTTTGGGAAGCGCTCAAGTATCTGGCCTCGCCCCGGTCATCCGGCCCCCGGTGAGCAAGCAGATCTAAACGAAGGGGAGGAGCTGTCTGATCTCGAAAACCGATCCACCCGACGATGCCGCACATAGACGTGCTACCTGCTCAGTTAGGCTTTCCAGGGATTCCCTGAAGGTGAGATTGGAAACCGCCGGACAGCAAAATTTCCCGCAGCCGGGAGGCGTTGGCGGCAAAGTCGCCGATCTCCCGGGCCGCAGTATGATCAGGCCGGAAAATCTCCAGAGGCCCACGCCCCGCCAGGCCCAGCAAGAGCTTTTTTACCAAATCCCGCAGATGTTCATCAATCGAGCTTTTAACCAAACTTTGGGGATAAAGGCGCCGGTGCAGTTCTACATTGCTGCTAAAAATGCCCGGCTTCTCCAAGGCGGCCGCCAAAAAAGCGATGCGCCCCAAAACACTGAAGCGGGGCAGGGTGATAACCGCGTCGCAGCTTCCCAGGAAGCGCAAAAAACCGGGATAAAGTCTTTTCGGCGCCAGGACGGCCCCGATGTTTTGGCCAAAACCCGACTGCCGCCAGGCCCGGGCATCGGCTCGGGTATAAACCATGCCGAAAAATTTATAACGTTCCCTTTCAGAGGGGGACATGAGGGCCAGGGCCTCAACCACGCATGTTTCAAGAAAATGGGGTTCATTGGCGGCAATCCCTTGAAAACGCAGAGGCACCCCCAGCAAGACCCGGATTTTGCCATGGGTTCCTGCCCCCTGCCGCCCCAGGTGACGGCTGACCTCATAATTAAAAGGCCAGGGGATAATCAGGGCCACCTTTTTCCCGGCGAGTTCGTCAGCAAAGGCTGCCGTTTCCGGGGAATAGGCCCAGACCTGTCCAGCCCCCCGGAGAAGCTGGCGAGCCAGTCTCTGGGCCTTTTCGTTGGCATAAGCCTGAAAAACTTCCGGCGGGCCGGTGATGACCACCATTTTCTTGGGGGCAACTCCCATCAGGTCCAGCGGATATTGGATTTGGCCCACCCCGGCGTGCAGCTCGGAAAAGATATAGTCATACCGGTGCACATCAATCTTTTGCCCTAGGGCCAGAAAATCGACTTTCCTGGCTCCCAACCCCACCGGGACAAAAAATGCATCCGGATAGACCAGTCCCTGCCAGCACATGAGAGCGTATTTCGCCCGGACCAGGAGATGGCGCCAGGGGGTGTCCCCCATGGTTATAAAGGCTGAGGTGAAAGGCTGCATTGAAAAGATGGGTTGTCCTTAAGGCTGTTTACCAGGGAACACCTGCCGCAGCAGGCCCTCCAGCCGCTCGGGATTGCTATAGCCGCCGTCCAGGCACCGCTGCCGGCCGGCCGCGGCAATAATCTGGCGCTGGTCTTCATTGTCAAGGTAATGGCGGACTTTTTCCAGCAATTCTTCCAGGGAGTCAAAGAATTCCGCCTCCACCCCCTCTTGAAACAGGCGCTGGTGCTCCCGGGTGCGCTCCGCCAGCATGAAGCCCCCGCAGGCCTGGATTTCAATGCTGCGGGTGGTTTGCCGATCCCGGTTTTCCTTGCGAAGAAAGGCCAGGTTGATGGCAAAGCTGCAAATACCCCGGGCATAGTCATGGCCCCAAAGGCCTGAGCCCATAACCTGGAGATTGGGGTGGCGCTGACCCCATCTTTTGGGCCATTTACCCCAGACCTTCACCGGGATGCCCTGTTGGGCTAAAAACAATAAGGCCGCAGCCCGCTCCTTTTCATAGGTGCCGATGAACCCCACCGGCCCGCCTAGCTGCTCCCTCTCCTTGGTGGTTACGGTCATGGGCCGATGGGTAAAGGGGCAGTAGGCATTGTCCACGAAGAGGACCCGGGTCGCACCTAAGGCCTTGAGTTCGGCCGCGTTGTAGCTTTTGGTGGTGACGTGCAGGTCGTAGAGGGGAATGCCGGCCAGGTAAAGCCGGGATTGGTTTTCTGGGTTCAACATGTCGTCCGGGGAATAGGAGAGGCGCACAAGTCCCGGGGCCAGCCTGACTGCGGCCGCCAGGGTCTCGGGGTGGATGGTCAGACCCTTGTCTACCCATAAAACCTGGGGGTGCTCCTGCCCCACCAGCCGCAGGATTGCCTGGTTAGCCCGGGCCAGGTCTCTGGGGCCCAGGAATTTGCGCCAGGCCCGTTCCCACAAGCGTTGCTCCGCAAGACTTACCTTCAGGGGGCGAGTGTCCACCGGCAACAATTCATGGCCGAGAAATTCCAGGGCCTTTAATCTTTGCAGACAGGTGCCGCCCTCCAAAAGAGGGCCCACGTAGAGGATTTTCATCCGTTCCGACCCTTAGCGGATAAGCCCGGCGAACCGCAGGATCGTATCCGGCCTGGGAGGGTAAAGAAGCCCCCGCCAACCGAAACGCCCATAGCGGCACAGCAGAAAAAAGAGCGGACTTACCAGGATAACTTGGAAAGGGCTGATCCCGGCAAGCTGCAACAGTCGCTGCCGGATTTTCTGAGCAATGTCAGGGAGTTCCGGAACCGAAAAAGTCGCCCGTCCATCGTGCTGGGTAAACTCGCTAAGATAGGTGTCTAAACGCCGCCAGCGCTTGACCTGGAGGGACAGGCGGCCGAACCAGTCCAGGTCCATGCAGTAGCGCCGGCAGAGCACTTCGTCCAGTTCCCCGGTCTTTCTGTGCAACTCCTTCTTCCAGAAGGTGGCGTCGGAAAATAACAGTCCGGAGCCATACAGGGCATAGTGCTTGGGATGCAAAGCGGGCTGACGCTGGCGCTCGATTTCCCGTCCGGATTCATCCGTTATCACCCGATGGCCGAAAACCATATCCAGGTCCGGCTCCCGGGCAAAGGCTTCCCCTACCAGGCGCAAGGCCCCGGCGCGGTAGCGCTCGTCGCAGTTGAGCCAGCCGAAAATCTTGCCAGTGGCCATGCGGAAGCCTTTGTTCAGCGCCTGGGTTTGCCCCTCGTCCGGTTCCGACACCCAAAGACTCACAACATCCCCCCGGGATTTGAGCAATGCCGGCGTGCCGTCAGTGCTCCCCCCGTCCATGACAATGACTTCAAGACGGGGATAGTTCTGTCGATTGAGGCAATCCAACGCCTTCTCCAGGAACCTCGCCTGATTAAAGGAAGGGATAACGATGGAAAGCCGGGGCAGGTTCATGGCTTGTGCACGACAAACAGGGGATACTGCCCCCATTTCCCCAAAAGCTGGGGGAAGCGTTCCTCCAGGCGGTAAATAACCTTCAGGAGGGATTTTCCTCCCAGGGCCGCATGGATGTAACCTCTAAGAAAGGCCACGCTCACGCTTCGCCAGACATATATGCTGTAAGGCATTGCCGGTTTGATGTTCATCTCAAACCACCTCAAAGGGTGAGCATGAAAATATGGGCCAGTTGGCGCGGCTTTCTTGTCTGGGGCCAGCCGCCGGCGCACATAACGGGCCACCCGGCCGGGGAAGGCTGCCAGCTTGAGCGGCCAGGTCAAAAGGTTCATGAGCCGGGCATGTCTGCCCCAATTATAGACAATGACGGCCTTGCCCCGAGGCTTCAACACCCGCCCAATTTCCCGACAGGCCTGGGCCTGTTCTGCATCTGGCAGGTGATACAGGGTATGCAGGGATATGATAGCATCAATTTTGTCGGTCTTAAAAGGCAAGTTGGCCAGGTCCGCTATCACATATAAGCCCTTGTCGCCCAATTTGGCCCTGGCCTCCTGCAAAGCCACCCAGGAAAGGTCGACACAGAGGCGGTAGGTGAAATTTTGGCCATAGGTCAGGTATTCGGCATACTGGAGCGGGCCTGAGGCCACATCCATGAGATAAGTTCCGGACTCGGGAAGATAGCGTTTTACCCGCAGATGACATTTACTGATGTAGTCCCGGACCACCTCCCGCAAGTCTTCGTAGAGCACCGCGTCGGCAAAGAGCCCCTCTTCATTTTTTCCCCAGCCGACTTCATCGTAAAATTGCCGGACTCTTTTTTTGATGTTCAAGTCCTGGTCATTCATGGAATTTCTTTGGAGACCTTTTTGGGGGAGAAAGGGGCTTTTTATCAGGAAAGATTTTCTCACCTTAAGATGGAGAAAGCCCCAAAAGATTTCCCAGTGATCGGCAATAGACCTCGCACCTGTAATGTCCAAGGTATTGTTTAAAACCTTCATTGCCTAGAGACCGCTGCAAGCTTTTTTCTGACGCCAGTCGGCCGATGGCTGCCGCCAGGGCAACGGAGTCTCCTTCGGGGACAACAAGACCTGCCTTGCCGATGGTCTCCGGGATGGCCCCGCTCCTGGAGCCGATGACCGGCACTCCCCAGGCCATGGCTTCCGCCAGCACCCGCCCGAATTGCTCCACTGCATGAGGCGTGGTGATGGAGGGCAGCACCACCACATCGAACTGGGGATAGGTGGCCAGTAATTTTTGGTGAGGGAGGGGTCCGGTGAAATGGGCTTGGCCTGATAAATGCGGTTGCTTGAGCCATTCCTGCAATTCGCCACGTTGGTCCCCATCTCCCACCAGCACCACCTTGAAGTTCTCGGGCAAGCGCGCCAAGGCTTGCAACAGGACCTTCCAGCCCTTTTGTTCGGTGATCTCCCCGGCGAAACCCACAATAAAGGCGCCATCATCTCTGGACCAGGGGAGGGACGCCCCTGCCGGTGCTGCCTCTTCCGGCCCAAAGACCGGGTGATAATTCACCAGTATGGGCACCTTTCTTGGCAAGCCCAGCCGCCGGGCGCACTCCAGGGACTTGGTGGCGCAGGCCGCCACCCCGTTCAGGCGGGGCCACAGAATGAGATGCTTGAGCCGAGTCCGGCTGATAAACGGCCAGTTTGGGTAAAACAGGGGATGGGGGCCGGGAGTATGGTTTTGGGCCACGTAGGCAATAATCCGGGGGCGCCGGTTGAAGCGATAATACTGGAGTATTTGCAGGGTGAGGCTGTGGGTAAATTCATCATGCACCCAGATATAATCAGGGCTGAGACGGCGTAAGGTGTTTTTCAGGAAAGCTTTGTTAAAGCCATGGTCCAAGGCGTCCCCCCTAATTGCCGGCACAAAATGAAACTGGAGAGGGGAGGAAGTGAGGTCAACATCCCAGGCCGATAACTTGCCGGCAGGATGATAAATCCTGGAGACGGCCATCTCCTCAGGGGCAATCACATGCCCTTCCAGCCTGTGCTTCTGGATGATGAGTTCCGCCACCCGGAGGAGGGGAGGAGAGAGCGCATAGGCGCTGATGAAAAGAAATTGGTCAGGCATGCCGGCACAAAGTGGCATTCCGATCCGGGTTTTGCCTGTTTATAGAATGGGGCGGCGGCTCCTGGCTGATAAGCTTCAAGAAATTTCCCAGCATGACCCCGGAATTGAATTCTTGTTCAAATGCCTGCCGGGAAGCCAGACTGAATGTCTTCTTTAAGGGCTCATCCAGGCTGACCCGGATAATAACCCAGGAGATTTCCTCCGGATCAAGACTGTGGGCGCCAGCACCCACCTGCCAACGCTGCATGACCTCATGGGCGAAAGCCCAGGTTGGCCCATGATACAGCACCGGCCGCCCGGCCGCTATATACGTGGTGAGCTTGGTGGGGAAGGACAGTTCGGCATGGCGCCGCTTGTCCGGGGCGAACCAGTAGGGGAGGTAGCAAAAATCAACGGCTGCCAGGCGGCGGAGCATTTCTTGCCGGGGAAGCCAACCCTCACAAATAACTTCCACTCCGGGGTGGGGATAGGGAAATCCCTCATTGCCGAAAATACGGATTTTTATGGGCGGCAGGCGGCCTGCCGCATTTATCCGGACGCAGGCCGCCAAAAAGCTTCGCCAGGCGTCCTCGCCATACACCGTGCCGGCAAAGCCCACCACGGTATTTTCCGGATTGCTATTTTGGGCTTCACCCACTGCGTCCTCCAGGTCGTGCCCATAACGCAGAATGACGCTCTTGAGGCCGTAGCGTCTGCGGTAGTCGGCCTGCATGGCCTCGCTCACGGTGCTGACCTGCCGGGCCGCGTGCAAGGCCTCCCGAAAGCGCAGCAGGAGCAGGCGCCTGGAGAGGCAGTCGTAGCGGGCATCGGCCAGCCAGCCCTCGGGGTCGTCCCAGATGGTGCCCACCAGAGGCGCCTTAAGGCCCGCCGCCACCCCGGCGGCCAGGAGCAGGGCTTCTCCCTGGAACTCACCCCAAACCAGGTCAACCCCGTGACGCTTGCCGAAGGCCACCGCCTGGCGCACCCGCCAGGGCGCCGCCAGGAAAAACCCCCAGGCCCTCACCACGGGTAGGTAAAACCTGGCTCCCCGCCAGCGGGGCTCGGGGGTGACGGGAGCCACCAGGCAGGGCACGCCGGCCAGGGAGGCCGGGGTGTTGCCCCCCATTGTTTCCCAGTCCGGCGGCCGCAGGCTGACGCACACGTACCGGTCCCGGGGGTAGCCTTGCAGAATGGCGTCCTGGATGACCCCGCCCCCGTGCCGGGTCCCCGGCAGGGAAGTGCTGATCACCATGAGTTTGGGGACCACCGCACCGGTCCGCCAAGGGATCGCCAATCTGGAGGTATCCTTCATCTTAGAGGCTGTTCAGAGCCGGTAGGATATCCCACCTGGTTCCCTCAAGACTTTCTCCCCTGGCATCAGTGAGGGCGGTGTTGTCCATGGCTAATCCCTGAGGCCCTGCCGCCGTTTTTGGGGATCCTCAAACCGCAGTCCCAACTCTTCCAGGACAATCCGGTATCCCCAGAGCAGGGAGTGGGCCAGGCCTTTTTCCCGTATTTTGGCCCAGGCATGTCCAGGGCGTTTGAGAAACCACCTGAGCCCGTTCCGAGGCATCTGCGGCAGGTAAGCCATGCCCGGCTCCGACAGGTATTGGGCGAAGTAGGCGGTATC
>JBAQHL010000556.1:0-1638 GCA_049288295.1 Desulfobaccales bacterium | reverse complement strand
AGAAGTAGGGCTGGGCCGGCAAGGAGGAGGCCATGGCACAAGCGAGTACGGCCCTCAAGATGGAAGAGATGAGGTTGACTTCCCTGGCTGATTTAACCGCCTACAAAGAACAGATACTGGCCGGGCGAGACCCCAACCGGCCGGTGATTATTGTCTGCCACGGCACCGGCTGTCTGGCCAACGGCAGCCCCAAGGTGTCGGAAGCCCTGCGCAGCGCCATTGCCAAGGCGGGCCTTGACGCCCAGGTTATTCCGGACATCAAAACCACCGGCTGCCACGGGTTTTGCTCCCGGGGGCCTTTAGTCATTATGCAGCCGTCAGGAATCTTTTATCAACTGGTCAAACCCGGGGACGCCGAAGAAATCGTGCAGACCACCTTGATTGAGGGCAAGTCCGTGGACCGTCTCCTCTATGTGGAACCCAGGACCGGGGAGCACATCGTCCACGACCACGAGATTCCCTTTTACAAGCACCAGCAGCGCATCGTCCTCAAAAACATCGGCAAAATCGACCCCACCGACATTCGGGACACCATCGCGGTGGGTGGGTACGAGGCCCTGGGCAAGGCCCTGACGACCATGACCCCGGATGAGGTTATTGACCAGGTGGTGGAGTCCGGTTTGCGGGGCCGGGGGGGAGGGGGCTTCCCCAGCGGCCGCAAATGGCGCATTGCTGCGGACAATCTCCGTAAGAATCCCGGACCCATGTATATCGTGGGCAACGGCGATGAAGGGGACCCGGGGGCCTTCATGGACCGGACCATCATGGAGGGCGATCCCCATGCCGTCCTCGAGGGCATGATCATCGGGGCTTACGCCATGGGGGCCACCCAGGGTTTCATCTATGTGCGCCTGGAATATCCCGTGGCCATCCGACACCTCCAAATAGCCATCGAACAAGCCCAAGCCCTGGGACTATTGGGCAAAGACATCCTGGGCAGCGGCTTCGATTTCGACATCCAGATCAACCGGGGAGCCGGAGCCTTTGTTTGCGGCGAAGAAACCGCGCTCATCGCTTCCCTGGAAGGCCGCATCGGGGAGCCCATACCGAGACCGCCCTATCCGGCCGAAAAAGGTCTCTGGGGGCGTCCCACCATTATCAACAATGTGGAGACCTGGGCGAATGTGCCCCTGATCATTGACAAGGGAGCCGCATGGTTTGCCGGTATCGGGGTCCCGACCAGCACGGGCACCAAGATCTTCTCCCTGGTGGGCAAAGTGAACAACATCGGTCTGGTGGAAGTCCCCATGGGCATTCCTATCAGGAAGATTGTCGAAGAAATCGGCGGCGGCGTGCCCGGCCAGGAGGGGTTCAAGGCCGTGCAAACCGGAGGACCCTCCGGGGGCATCATTCCCTATTCCCTCAAAGATACCCCCGTGGATTTCGACTCCCTCACCAAGGTGGGATCGATGATGGGCTCGGGAGGCATGATCGTCATGGACCAGCGGGACTGCGTCGTGGACGTGGCCCGTTACTTCCTGCGTTTCCTGGAAGAAGAGTCTTGCGGCAAATGTCTCCCCTGTCGTCTTGGGCTTAAGGCCATGCTGGAGTATCTGGATCGGTTCTCCAAAGGCCAGGGAACAGCAACTGACCTCAGTGATTTGGAGAGTTTAGGCCAGGCCATCAAAGACTTCTCCC
>JBAQHL010000555.1:0-5412 GCA_049288295.1 Desulfobaccales bacterium | reverse complement strand
TTGCTCCGCCCCATGGCTGATGCTACTGCGGGAACGAGAAGTCTTACCTGGTTGTGAAAGGCAAGGAGGGCAGGGCTATCTGGCGAAATATGAGCCAAAGGGGAAAACCCGGGGAGCCGGATTGCGTCATGATTTCAGGCAGGGCTGTTCTTTGACAGGCTGGCGCCGACCACCGCTGATGTTTCGGCTTTAACCGGGTGTTCAAGCACCTTTTCCGAATAAACAACAATTCGTTGGTACAGGTTTTCAGCCAGGCTGCTACGTTTTTTCGTGTCAGTTAAGGCTGACAACTAAGCACAGCATTTCATAAATTCACTAACGTATTTCTCTGTCACCCTGAGCCGAAGGCGAAGGGTCTCTGTCCTTTGCGTTGAGATTCTTCGCCGCCTGCGGCGGCTCAGAATGACAAGCTTGAATGTTACCGTATTTAAGCATTGATGTACTAAGTTTGGACAATACTGGGGTGAGGGGAGTTTCCCATTTTTTGATATAGGTGATTTGCCCGCCGACAGGGGATTCCTCAGGTTCTGCTGCCTAGTCAAATTATGACAACATATTTTTTGAGGAAAATTTCAAATTTCGGCCCAACTTGCCTGAGAAAGTGCCCTGCTCCCTTGACAAGCAGGCAGCCTCAGGTAACAATATCCAATTACGGGCCGTTAACTCAGTCGGTAGAGTATCTGCCTTTTAAGCAGAGAGTCGTTGGTTCGAATCCAACACGGCCCACCAGAAAAAACCCACGCGTCCCCATCGTCTAGCCTGGTCCAGGACACCGGCCTTTCACGCCGGCGACCGGGGTTCAAATCCCCGTGGGGACGCCAAAGAAAATCAAAGGGTTAGGTCAAGCGGCCTAACCCCTTTTTATTTTCCCCCAACACTATCCCCAACACCCAATCATAAAATCATCGAAAATCGGGGTATAGGAGGATGTCGTCGATGGTGCTCTCCGATGGCGTTCCGGGCCATGGTCTCGCCAGGTGGGATTCCTTTTTTCGTTATGGCGAAGGGAGGGTCTTGTGCCTGGACTGGCAAATTCCAGGCGGTTTCTTCAGTAGAACCGACCGAGGACGGGATATATTTCCTCATCCACCGCGGCCAGCATCTTGCCCAGCTTGCTTTCTGCATCTAAAAGCGAATTATGTGAAACAAAGGGCTGGCTGTGGCATTGTAAATTTATAAGTGCCCCCCTGCTAAACCTGCTAAAGTTGCGAAAGTTGCCCCGGCCGCTGTCCGGTCCCCCACCTTGATTGACTTCCGTTTTCCGTTGTGACCAATAAAAACCCACCAGGGCTTACCTTTGCCTTTCCCCTTTTCTCTGATTGTAACCCCCATTGAGTTCTTCCTCAATTATTCCGGGCCCCGATGCTAATCTTCTTTTGCCAACTTCTTCGCCGCTGAGATTATGTTGGGGCCAATACGAAATCCTGCCTGCTCCTATTGAAGCAAAATCGGGGTCATTTCTTTCAGATGGCCATCTTTTTTCGCCAGCAATATCAAACTTATGGTGCCTCGAACCGGAAGATTTAAAGACAGGGCACAGTTCCTGGCAGCGCGATCATCAAGGACTGCTTCGTATCCAGGGTTCTGATAGGTCCAGGATAGAACCTCGCCCTCTCCCAGACCAAGATTCCAGGCGATGATCACTGGAGGAACCGCCTGCACCTCACGAACCAAAGCTTGTCCCTGAGCTTGCAGCCATTGCCTGGCCGGGTCATCTTCAGGCCCCCGGGCGATCTCCTTTGCCACCCCAGCCGGCACCACGATTTCTTCGGCCAAATACTGGAGGAGAAAGAGGTGGTTAATCCTGCCCAAAACAATTAACGGAGAAGCGTTTACCACCCACTTTCTATGCATCTGCCGCTTCCCCGGCAAGCTCCTCAGGGGTCACCTGAAAGGGCGAGACCTTGAAACGATTGAGGGCCTCCAGAAACTCCTGACGGCTCACCCCGGCCAGTTCAGCAGCTTTGGATTGCGATATCATTTCCAGTTCATACCACTTCACCGCGGCGGCCAGGCGCAACTCTCCGACAAATTCGGTGGGGCTTTTCCTCAGTAGGGAAAAGACATCCTCCGGCAGGTCTATGGTAAGTTGTATGGTCATGTGGTGCTCCTCCATCTCTATTCTAACCCAAATCCTGAGCAATTTGGGAGGATTTGGAAATACTGGCTAAATGGGTGGATGAAGCATTTCCTGCCGAAAAGAGAGGATTAAATGCTTCATGAAGCATTTTGATCATTATTGTGAGCAACATTTTTTCTTCAGGCGGGCTGTCGTCACAGATTGAAGAGCCTCACCATGGTACCGAAAGACGATCCACTACATCCCTCCGGGCCAGCACCCTTGAACACAGCTCCCAACGATCCTTATCGGGATCGATGCTCTCCTGATACCGCATCTCGAAGACGTCGCGGGCCTGCTGCCGGAGATGGATGTACTCGTTCATCATCTCCTCGAGCTTCTCCACGGTCTCGATCCAGTCGTCCTCGATGGTGTCTGGCAGTCCGCCAAAGATGTCGTAGCAGTCCTTCATCCGGCGCGACAGGACTTGGTAGACCTTCTCGTCCTGGGTGTCGTGATACACGAGGTTGAGCATGTCCACCGTCCGGCGCGCCTGACCGAACCGCTTGATCCGGCCCAGTCGCTGTTCGAGCCGTGACGGGTTCCAGGGCAGGTCAACGTTGATCAGCGCCCCGAGGGTCTGCAGATTCAAGCCCTCACACGCGGCATCAGTGGCCACGAGGAGCCGGATCTCGCGCTTTTTGACGGCCGCCTTGATGTCCTCGCGCTCGACGGCAGCAAAGTCATCCCCGCGGAATAGACCGCTCTTACCCGAACCCGCATAAACGCCCAGGGGCTCACCCGGCAGCAACTTCGCGAGCTCCGCACCAACGGAGTACACTGTGTCGTAGTACTGGCTGAAGATGATGCAGCCATGCTCGAGCCAGGTCTTGCCTTCGGTGCGCTGCTCCGTGAGGAAGTGCCGGACCGCAGCCAGCTTGGGGTCGCGCGCTTCTGGCCGGGACAGCTCCTCGACTATCGTGCGCAGGTGCGCGGCCTCGTCGGACGTGAGGGCACTAAGGGCTTCTGCCATGAGATTCGCCTGTTCCTCATCCTCGAGTATTTCCTTGCGCAGCATCTTCTCCGCAGTGGCCCGCCCAGAGGCGAAGCTCGAACAAATTCGCTGCAACAGCAACGTCTTCATGAAACCGGCCGCCTGGGTGCGTCTCTTCAGGGCCTCTGTGAACGCCTCGGCGGCTTGGTAAGCAAGATCGAAGGGGTGGTTCGTCAGCAGGCCGAGGCCGCTGAACCCGACCCCCGGGTACGCAGTCGCAGGTGCATCAGGATAAGGATGAACGTTTACGCCGACCTTTTCCAGGAGACCGGCCTCCTCCAACGTCTGCCGGCGGCGCAGCACGGTGTGGCGCACAACAGGATTGTGTTCCCGAAGAAACCCGGGTGATCGTGCCTGGCTCACCGCCTGCTGCTCGAGATATCCCAGAGATCCGAAGCCACGCTCCGTAAAGAAGGCCCGGTCCGGGAGCCCTATCTGGAGACGCAGCGTCGCAAAGAGAGCGTCTTCGCTCCCGGGCGGCAGGGGATTCCTCAGCCACTCCCAGGCATCCCTCTCGTTTGACGGCATCTCGTCGCCCTTCACCACGGGAAGCGCCTTTTTCCAATCAGGCCAGAGCGCGTAGGGCTTGCGGCCGACTACGAAGTCCACACCCTCATTCAGTATGCGCAGCAGGTCCCAAAGCTCATAGACCTCAATCTGAATGGGCGTGGCCGTCCCCAGCAGCAGGTTCTTGGTGCGTGGCCCAAGCCGGAGCATGAAGTCGAGAAGATTATTGGGGTCTTGCTTTTTCTCGCCCAGCCCGCCGCGACGCCGCGCCTTGTGAGCCTCGTCAAGGACGACGGTGCCATACTTATTACGTTGGAGCAAATGCTGACGTTCCTCTGAGTCGTGGAAGATTAGCCCTGTTGAGACAATCGCGATGCGGAAAGGGCAACGGGCGATGTCCTCCGGCCCCCGGGTCTTGATGATGTGCCCCTTGGGATCGACCCATACCTTCTTCGTGGACAGCCACACTGCGCTGAGGATGCCGAGCTTGTCCGTGAGTTCCACCTGCCATTGCAGCGTCAGGGTCGATGGACAAAGAATAAGCACCGGCCCGTCATCCAGGAGGGCCGAGAGCATGGCGCTGGCCGCCAGCGACAACGTCTTGCCGACCCCCACCTCGTCAGCCAGGAGCAGGCGAGCCCGGCCATAGGTCTCCCGGTGCTGCAGGAACATGGTCACGAACGAGCGCTGCCAGGGCTGAAGCTGTTCCCCGCCGCGATAAATCGGGCTCTCGGCCAGCGCCGCGGCCGGCAACTCCTCTCCCTTCGCCTCCTCGAAGCGGATCTCCACGCGGTCGGCAACGCGCTTGATCTCTTCTATGATAGCTTCGGGCAGGGAGTAAGCATCCTGCCAGAGGGCGTCAAATTCTTCTTCCACCCAGTCAACACCCTCAGGGGAGGGGTCCTCCCAGAGGATTTCATAGTTTTGTGCAAAGGCGCTCTTGGTCTCGTTGATGGAGCCGAGGAAAAAGGTTTTCGACCCGTCGGCCGCTTCGATAACCCCGGCCTTGCCGTGGATGAAGACGCGATCCCGGGGCACGACCCGGATCTCCACCCGGCCGTTGCTGAGCAGTTCGTAGAGCTTGCGGTACCGATCCCGATGCAGCAGAGCCTCCACCTCGGGGGAGGCCTCGTTCCAGCGTTCCTTGAGCGCCGTCTCCCGGACGTGCTTCGAGACGGCTATGTCGGCTGCGTCCAGTTCGCTGTTGCAGACGATCTGTACTTTGGGGATGGCGGCGATCTCTTCGCCCACCAACTCGAAGATGGAGCTGCGAAAGTAGCCGGCGATACGCTTGTAAGATCGGGCGCCTTTGAGCTTGGCATTCAGGAAGGCATGATCGAGACGCTGGCGGCGGGAGGAGAAGCGGTTGAGGTTTGTCATCTCGTCCCCACCTCACCCCAGCCGCTGGTGTTTTATCAGGTCCCGCAGCACTCGCGCCGCGCTGGCTTCGTCGGGGCGCAAGCCGTCGAACCGCTTTGCGAGGTAGTCGGCCAGTTCGATGGCCAGCTGGCGCTGGGTCGTGTCGCCGTAGTAGTTGGGGATGTTGAGCATCAGGTGGGCCAGCACCTCGTCGCCGTCCAGATTATTCTGTAGTTCCATCACGGCGTAGAGCACGGCGCGCAGCGTGGACTGGTGCAGCTCCGAGCCTTCGCTCATCTCGGCCCGGCCAAACTCCTCTCCGCCGGCCAAGACCTTGCCGCCCGAGCCGGAGGACATCATGATCCCTGACCCCCAATGCCCCGTATGCCGGGGCGGCGGCCTGGCCCGGGACGGCCCCTGTCAATGCCTGCGG
>JBAQHL010000554.1:0-2504 GCA_049288295.1 Desulfobaccales bacterium | reverse complement strand
CCTGGGAGCCGGTAGCCCATCGGGGCGCAGTGCGCACCTTGCATATTGCTTGCGCACCCACCACATTTTATGCGGCTTGGAACCAGGCTGCAGGAAGGGAAAGGGTAGTTCCTCCCGCGTTTCCTCTCTTTGGGCCGACTGCTGATAGCTGATAGCTCAAAGCTCAGAGCTCAGAGCTCAGAGCTCAAAGCGTCTTTTAATCCACCCAATAATTCGGGGCTTCCTTCATGATGATGACGTCGTGGACGTGGGATTCTCTTAAGCCCGCCGGGGTGATGCGCACGAATCTGGCCTTGCTCTGGAGTTCGGGGATGGTGTTGGCGCCCACGTAGCCCATGCCGGAGCGCACCCCGCCCACCAGCTGATACACCAGGTCCGAGAGTTTGCCCCGGGAAGGCACCCGGCCCACGATGCCCTCCGGCACCAGCTTGGATTCCATTTCGATGTCTTCCTGGTAGTAGCGGTCGCTGGAGCCGGCCTTCATGGCCTCCTCGGAGCCCATGCCCCGGTAGATCTTGTAGCTGCGGCCCTGGAAGATGACGGTTTCCCCGGGGCTCTCCTCGGTGCCGGCAAAGAGGCTGCCGATCATGACGCTGTCGGCGCCCGCGGCCAGGGCTTTGGTGACATCGCCGGAATACTTGATGCCGCCGTCGGCCATGATGGGCACATCGGCCTCCCGCCCGGCTTTGGCGCACTCCATGATCGCGGTGACCTGGGGCACCCCCACCCCGGCGATGACCCGGGTGGTGCAGATGGAGCCCGGCCCCACCCCCACCTTCACCGCGTCCACCCCGGCCTTGATGAGATCCCGGGCCCCTTCTTCGGTGCCCACGTTGCCGGCGATCAGCTCCGCCTGGGGGAAAGTTTTTTTCGTGGCCTCCACCGCCTTGAGCACCCTTTCTGAGTGGCCGTGGGCCGTATCGATGACAATAACGTCAGCCCCGGCCTTGAGAAGGGCGTCCACCCTTGCTTCCCGGTCCGGCCCCACCCCCACCGCACCCCCCACCCGGAGGCGCCCGAACTCGTCTTTGCAGGCCAGAGGGTATTTTCTGATCTTCTCGATGTCCTTAATGGTGATAAGTCCCTTGAGGTTGTAGTCGTCGTCCACCACCAGGAGCTTTTCGATGCGGAACTGGTGGAGGAGGGCCTTACTTTCCTCCAGGGTGATGCCCACGGGCGCGGTCACCAGTTCGTCTTTGGTCATGACCTGGTTGACCGTCAGATGTAGGTTGGTTTCAAAGCGCAGGTCCCGGTTGGTGACGATGCCTACCAAACGGCGGCCCTCCACCACCGGGATGCCGGAAATGCGGTAGCGCTCCATGAGGGCCAGGACATTGGCAATGGGCTCCCGGGGGCCGATGGTCACCGGGTCCAGGATCATGCCCGATTCGGACTTCTTGACTTTTTCCACCTCCAGGGCCTGGGCCTCGATGACCAGGTTGCGGTGGAGGATGCCGATGCCTCCCTGGCGGGCCAGGCTGATGGCGGTTTCCGATTCGGTCACCGTATCCATGGCCGCGGCGACGATGGGGATGTTGAGCTGAATGCCCCGGGTCAGGCGGGTGGACAGGTCCACCTCGTTGGGGAGCACCGCTGAGGCTCCAGGCAAGAGTAGCAGGTCGTCAAAGGTATACCCGTAGGAAATGTTCTCGTGTGCCATGTGTGCTCCTATTAAAAAGTGAAAAGGATAAAGTAAAAAGGCAAAATCACTTTTACCTTTGGCCTTTTTACTTTTGCCTTAAAGATACCTCCGCCAGCACCCCTTCCAGCAACCCCGCGTCCACGGTCACCAGATGGTCCTGGCCCAATACCGCCAGGATGGTCTGGACGATGAGGGCTCCGGCCACCATGACCCCGGCCTTGGCGGGCTCGAGGCCGGGAAGTCCGGCCCGGTCTTTTTCCGGGAGACTGGCCAGGCGCCCGGCCAGTTCGGCCACCTTGCTGCTGGTCAAAATATAGTTATTCACCCGCTGGGGATCGTAGGTCGCCATTTCCTGGGCCATGGCCGCGAGCGTGGTCACGGACCCGGCGGTGCCCACCAGAATGGGCTTTTCTGATAAAAGCTTGGCAAAATGCTCCTGATAAAAATGGCTTAGTTTTGCGGATAACTCCTCTTTCAGGTCCGCCACTTTTTCCGGCCGGGGCGGGTCTCCCAGGGGCCGGGCCCGGCTCAATGACAGGACCCCCAGGGGCAGTCCCGCAAACACGGGGTTTAGGCTTTTGCGCACCAGGATAAATTCCGAGCTCCCGCCCCCCACGTCAAAGACCACCAGGGGGCCCAGGTCCCGGTATTGCGGGTCCAGGGCCGACAGCACGCCGGATAAGGCCAGGTGCGCTTCTTCTTCGGGACTAAGGAGGCGCACCGGGATTTTTAACACCTCCCCGGCGGCCTGGAGAAATTCGCGCCCATTGCCGGCCTGACGCACCGCCTGGGTGGCCACGCCCTGGCCCCGGTCCACCCCGCGGGCCGCCATCTCCCTTGCAAAAGCCCCCAGGGCCAGAAG
>JBAQHL010000553.1:0-1877 GCA_049288295.1 Desulfobaccales bacterium | reverse complement strand
ACTATATTGTGGTCTTTATGGCACACTTACATAAGAAAATGAAAAAGGGAAGACCCTACTATTACATCCGGGAGATCGCCAGGGTCGAGGGCAAACCCAAGGTGGTAAATCAGATCTACCTGGGCAGCATCGAGCGTCTCGCGGAACTGGCCCAGGGCGCTTCCGGGAGGTGCAAAAAGATTGCCGTCCAGGAGTTCGGCGCCTTGTTTATCGCCAATCTCATCGAGGAGCAAGTAGGGGTCGCCAGCATCATTGATGCAGTGCTGCCAAGAGTCGGGCAGGAACGGGGGCCTTCCCTCGGCGAGTATTTCCTGTACGCCGTCTTCAACCGCATGGTGGACGCCTGCTCCAAGCGGGCTCTGCCCGAGTGGTTTAAGGCCACGGCTATCCAACAGATTCGCCCGGTCGAGACTGAGAAGCTTACTTCGCAAAGATACTGGGAGAAATGGGACCGGGTGGCGCCGCCCGACCTGGAGAAAATCGCCTCCCGCTTCTTTCAAAAGGTTTGCCGGCTGGCGCAGGTTGACGCCGATTGTTTCCTGTTCGACACCACCAACTACTACACGTACATGGCCGGCGACACCCCGTCGGAGCTTGCCCAACGAGGCAAGAACAAGGATGGCAAAAACTGGCTGAGACAGGTGGGAGTTGCCTTGTTAGTGGCCAGGGATACACAGATCCCCCTGTTCTACCGGGAGTACGAGGGGAACCGCCACGACTCGAGGGAGTTCCAAAAAATTCTGGGGGAGGTCACTGCGGCCATGAAACAAGCCGCCCCCGGCGACCGGGAGATCACCATCATTTTTGATAAAGGGATGAACTCAGAAGACAACCTCGCCGCGATCGACCTCACCCCGGGGGTGCATTTCATCACCACCTATTCGCCCTATTATGCTGAGGAGCTCATCCGGGTGAAAACGTCTCGGTTTACCCCTGTTGATACCGCCAAGAATCGGGAACTGGACAAACTGGGCCGGCCGGAAGACAGGCTGGTTGCTTATAGAACTACGGGGGAATACTGGGGCCAGGCGAGGACAGTCGTGGTCACCTACAATCCCAGAACCGCCACCAAACAGCGCCTGGCCTTCGAAAAGAAGCTCCTGGCGCTTCAGGAAACCCTCTTTGATCTGCGTGCCAAGGTGAGGACCCAGAAGGCCCACTGGACCGATGCCGGCCGCCTCGAACAACATTACGCCGAGGCCTGCGAGAAACTCCACCTCCCCAAAAATCTCTATGAGGTTTCTCTGGAGGAACAGCAGCACAAAAAGCAGCTCTCGTTTCGCAAGAATTACTACAGGATCGGCCTCTACCTGGAGAAATTCGGCAAGAACATTCTGGTCACCGACCTCCACGACTGGCCCACCGATGAGATTGTCCAGGCGAGTCTGGACAGGTATATGGTGGAAAAAGCCTTTCGCCAGTCCAAAGATAGCGATCTGGTGAGCCTCTACCCCTTGCGGCACTGGACAGATAGCAAGATTCGTTGCCATATTTTCACCTGCGTGGTGGCCCTGACCTATCTCAGGCTCATAGAGATTCGGCTCCGCCAGGCTGGCCTCACCATCTCTGCAGCCACAGCCATGGAAAATATGAGAAGGCTGCACTCCTGTTTATGCTGGACCGCCTCAAAAAAAAGCCCTGAGAGAATCATCGAAGACCCAACGCAGCTTCAGGCTGCCATTCTCGCCGCCTTTGGCTACCAAGCAGCCGGTGGGGTCTTACAAAAACTTAACGTGTAACAACCTGAAATTTCACCATTAAGTGCTCTTTTGACCCCAAGAAGTCTGAAACTCCTGTCGGATTTTCTCACAGGTATCTTATCGGCAATCTGTTCATAAGATAACCCTTTCTGCTTTAAATCCCATGCGTTAATATAT
>JBAQHL010000552.1:0-2307 GCA_049288295.1 Desulfobaccales bacterium | reverse complement strand
CCCTTTGCCAGGGCATCTCCGCTCCCTGGATGGACTACCACGCCGCAGCCGGCCTGTCGGATCAACTGAGCAGTGTCACAATCCTCATCCACCGCTGCTACCACAGGATGAGCTGCAGCCATGTAACCCAGAACTTTACTCGGAACTGATGTCCGCCCTCGCCCTGGTGCTAAAGTAACCACAGAGACATCGGCTGTGGCTTGAACCTCACTGAGAACACCTCGATCCTGGAAGGGGATAAATCTTATATTACGTAAACCCGATGCCTTTGCTTGCTGCTGGACCTGCTCCTTCCCATATCCATCTCCCACCAGAAGGAATAGAATGTCCGGGTGAGCCGACAAGTGCTGAGCAGCTTGGATCAGCACCTCTGCCCCCGCTACCAAACCGATTGTCCCGGCGTAAAGGACTACGAATTTTTCCAAGGGTATATTCATCTGCATCCGCCAAGAATTTTCCCTGGGTTGAGGGCGGACTTCATGAGCGTCCAACCAAACCGGGATGACCTCAACTTTTTGGCCATTGACGTTTTTCTCCCGGATCAAAGTCTGACGAAAACCTTCAGATAGGGTCACTATCCGGTTGGCATCCCGGTAGGTCATGAGCTCCAGTTTTCGTGCCAACTTGATGAAACCGGGGTTTTTCAGTTTACCCAATTCCACGGCGATATCAGGGTAAAGGTCATAAATCACGGAGATCAACTTTGCCCTAAAGTGACGGGCGATGAGGGCAGAGGTTAAAGGGCCGAGCAACGGGTAGCCGTCAAAGGAAATAACTATGTCAGGACGCTGTATTTTCAAAGAACTGATAACATACGAAGCACATTGAGAAATCATAATCAGGGACCGGCTTATGAGCGAGGGATGGGGGTGAATAAAGTGCCAACCCCGCACTAAGATAAAACCGTTTGATTGCTCCACGCTCACCAGCTTGGGACAATATCCGGGAAAGATCCGCCCAGAAGGATGATGAGGGTAACCAGCGGCTACTGTTACCTGGTGCCCCAGGCGGGCTAGCTCCTCGGCCAACTCATACCCTAGCACTGCAGTAGCTGGATACTCTGGTGGAAAGCGCTTGGTGATTATTAAAATGCCCGCCATGAAAAACCTATTGATTTGCCTCTCTCGCCAATTAGTTAATGGTTCCCCGAAAGGTCATCATCATCCTTTCCCTCCGTTGGACCAGAATAAATCGGGAGTCTGTACACCCTCTAAAATATCAAGATAAGCCCGTTCAATTTTCTTGACCGTAGCTCTGACATCGTAGCGCTTTACCGCAGCCTGTCGGCCCTTTTTCCCCATTTCTCTTAATTGCTTAGGCTGGCTGGCCATAGTCGCCAGACCGGCGGCGATGGACTCGGCTTCAACCCCGGTGACCATCCCCGCCTGGTCTATCTCAACCTCCCGGCAGATACCCACCCGGTTGCTCACCAACACCGGCAACCCGGCAGCCATCCCTTCAGCCGCGGCCAGGCCGAAACTCTCTGAATAAGAAGTCAGCACCACAAAATCACCGGCTGCCAGGAGGACGTTTCGTGTTGCCGGATCAACATACCCCAAAAAGCGCACCCGGTCTGCCAGCCCCAAATGGGCCGTCAGGACTTCAAGGTTTTTCCTTTCACCGAAATCCGGCCCTCCCACTAGAAGAAACACATCAATCCCCTGGCGCCGGGCGATGGCCATGGCATTGAGTAAGCTGGCCAAATTCTTAATGGGCTCCAGGCGTCCAATAAATACCCCGGTGAGAGCATCCCGGGGCAGGCCGAAGTGTTTGCGGGCGCTTGCCTTGTCTGGTAGATCAGAAAAATTTTGAGTATCGATGCCATTAGGAACCACAAACGATGGCAATCCCAAAATGGTTGCCGGCGACAACTCCCGCTCCAAAAAGGTGGAATAGTGAATCCCTTGGGCTTTTCTGAAGTTGCGGTGCTCCACCAAATTCAGATAAAGCCATTTCTTCCAAGCGCTTGTTTTGAGACTATGTGGCAGCATGGCGCCCACCGTTTTAACCACAAAAGGCACTCCTTCCCGGCTGGCGTAAAATCCCCCCGGGAGTTCGGGGAAGTGCCAAATCGCCCATAATTCCACAATATCGAAGCTCCGGATCATTTTCCGGCAGGCCTTCCCCAGCGCAAAAGAAAAGGCAAACTTGAAAAAAAAGTCTGTTTTAAAATAAAAGACTTTCACTCCTTCAACTTCCACAGCCTGATTAAGAGGCACATCCATCCGTTGGTATCTACCGCTGTCCGTGGTGAATACTGTGACCTCGTGCCCCAAGCTGACAAGCTCCCGGCAGAGGTCACTGACG
>JBAQHL010000551.1:0-5049 GCA_049288295.1 Desulfobaccales bacterium | reverse complement strand
CTCTCCTACTGAGGGATGGGGGGGAGAAATATGACAATAATTAGTGCTCCGGGGCGGCGTCCACCTGGGCCGAAGCCTCCCTGACCCGCGGCTGGGAGACTCCTTCGGGCAGCATTCCCACGATGATGGCGTACCCCTGGTCTTCCTCGGGCAGAAAACCGGTGGGGTGCCGCGCAAAGGGCAGGCCGGCCACAGCAATAATGAGAAAAAACACCAGGAGCATGAGGAAGGGGCGATGCACCATCCAGCTGACCATGCTGGTATACATCTTTTCCACTGCCTCATAAGCTTTGTTAAAGCCGCGATAGAAGGCATTGGGCTTTTGGTTGGGGTCGCGGGGGCGCAGATACAGGGCGCACTGGGCCGGTTTCAGGGTCAGGGCGTTCAGGGCGCTGATCACCGCGGTGGAGGCGATCACCAGGGCGAACTGCCGAAAAAGCTGGCCGGTGATCCCCGGCATAAAGGCCGCGGGGAGAAACACCGCGATGAGCACCAAGGTGATACCCATAACCGGACCGGTCAATTCGCTCATGGCCTTGATGGCCGCATCATGGGGGGAAAGCCCTTTTTCGATGTAGTGGGACGAATTCTCCACGATGACGATGGCGTCATCCACCACGATACCGATGGCCAGGATCAGGACCGATGGCCAGGATCAGGGCAAACAGGGTCATTTCAGGAAGGCGATGAGGGCGTTTTCCACCTCCTGCTGGGCCTTGAGCACCGTGTTCTGATATTTGATGAGCAGTTCCTGGAAGCGGGCGTCCTGGACCCTGACCTGGTTCATGATCCGGCCGTAATTAAAAAAAATTCACTGGACCGAGGGCCCGACAACCCAGCTGCGGCTGACGCCCTTGAACATGTCAGCCAGATTGGTAGTGCCCGTTTGAGTGGCCGCAAACCCAAAGGAGCCGCTCAAAGAAAAAGCCGGGAAGAGGTCGGCCTTGGCCACGCCGATCTGGGCGCATTGCGCCGCGGCCTGCCATTTGGCGCTCTGGATATCCGGCCGCCTTCTCAAGAGATCCGTGGGGATGCCGATGGCCACCTGGGCGGGCGGCACGGGGATGGCGGATTTAACTCCCAGAAGATGCGAGAGGTCACTGGGCGGCAGGCCCATGAGCAGGCAGAGATTGTTTTTGGTCTGCTGCACCTGGCTTTCCAGGCTGGGGATGGTGCCCTCAGTGCTTTCCAACAGGGTGGGTGGCCTGTTCCGCGTCCCGCATGGAGGTGGTGCCGCCCTGCCAGCGGGCCGTGGCGATCTGCAGGCCTTTTTTCTGGACGAGAACGTTCTGGCGGGCAATGGCCAGGCGGTTTTCCAGGGTGCGCAGGAGAACGTAGGAGGTGGCCCACATCCCCCGTGAGGGTGACCAGGGCGTGGTCATAATCGCTGACCGCGGCCAGGAGGCTGGCGTCGGCGGACTCGATGGCCCGGCGGATCTTGCCCCAGAAGTCCAACTCCCAACTGGCGGACAGGCCGAGGGCGGATAGCCAGAAGTTCGTGGGCGTGTCGGTGCCGGAGGAGAGATTCGATTGACTGAAACGAATTTTCTCCACCGTGCCCGTGAGCTGCTGGTTTTGGGGATACAGTTTCCCCACCGCCACGCCCGTCTGGGCCCGGGCCTCCAAGACCCGCACCCCGGCAATTTGCAGGGGCAGGTTTTGGCGGTAGGCATTTTGGATGAGGTTGTCCAGGACGGGGTCGTTGAAGGACCGCCACCAGTGCCGGTAATCATCGGGCCTGGTGGACACCTGTTTATACTCCCCCGCCCCCAGCCAGTTTGGGCTCACGGGGGCCTCGGGTTTCACGAAGTTCGGCCCCACCTTGAGGCACCCGCAGGCCAGCAGGAGGATAATCAGGAGAAATCGGCTCAATTTACAGCAGCGCATGTGGCTCTCCCTGCGGTCTATCCCTTTTGCCGCAAGAATGATAGGCCACTTTCCTCAAACAATCTCCAGAAAAGACGACAGAAAGGTCCCCAGGATGAGGGCCTGCATTGCTCATGAAAAACGGGGCTAACAGCATTGACAACCATTGATGATATTCACCCGGGTATTCTTTGAAATGCAATCTGTTCCTAAAATCGAAAATATTTCCACAAAACTTTAGGAATTTTTCATCTATTAAGTTCTTTTTTCTCAAGGATTTGAAATAGCCTGCCATTTCCTGCAATTTTGGTAAGGCGGCGATATCGTATTATTAAAGAGGTTTTTCCCTGGGCATAGAGTGACAGGTTAGCGAAATCCGGGCTTTGCACCATCTCCCCTTTCTTTCAGATTACCTATGCGAAGAGCGGCCCAGGAGCCAGGCCACCCAGGTGTAGCTCAATTCGGGGGGCGGCTCCGGGGCCCAGGCGTCCCGGGTGCGGCGCTCCAGGATGGACCAGCCGCGGGCCTGGTAGCCGGCGAGGAGCGGCTCTTCCTGGGTGTCCTTGAACCCGGCGACAATGAGCCTGCCTTCCGGGCCGGCCAGGCGGCATATATCCTCCACTTTTTTCAGGTGCACGCCCCAGGGCAGGTTGGCGGCGATGAGACTAAAAGGCCCCCGCAGGCATTCGGAGGAGCCCTTGACCAGTTGCAGGCGGGGCAGCAGGCCGTTTCTGGCGGCGTTGCTCCTGGTCCGGCGCAGGGCCCGGCCGGATATGTCCACGGCCACGGCCTCATGGGCGCCCAGGGCCAGGGCCGCCAGGGCCAGAATCCCGGAGCCGCAGCCCACATCCACGATTAGCGCTCCCGGCTTGGCAGCCAGCGCGGTTTTGAGCAGATCCAGACAGAGGTGGGTGGTGGGATGGCTGGGGGGGAAGACCGAGCCCCCCTCCAGAATCAGGGAATGTTCACCGTGGCGGGGCAGGAAGGGCCGCCAGGGGGAGCGGATAACCAGTTGAGGGGTCAAGCGGTGAAACATGGTTGTCGGTGGAAAAACCCTTTGATTAGTGCTTCATGATTCACCATGAAAAATGCTGGCTTGTTTGTAACCTAATCTTACTTAGTTGATTTAGTGGCTAACTCGTGAGTTATCCTTAACAAATCCCCCCTAACCCCAGTAGTGTCCCGGTAGGGTTTTGGCAAGTATCGTTTCATCTTGAACAGAAAATGTGGCCTCGATGATCAAGCCTCTCGCCAGCACAGGCGGGACGCCTGTGCCACCATAGTCCCCTTTCAAATTGAGGGCATAACGTTAAAGATGGAACGTGAAAAATCGACTGCTATCTTCCCCATCAGTCTATCTCAGGTCATAAGAGTTGACAGATAAAACATACCATGAATTCTGGCTTCCTTTCCGCCTCATGGAAGGCAGCTCAGTAATATGAGATCCTTCGCTGCGCTCAGGATGACAAAAATAGTTTCGCAGAGGTCTTCAATGGAAAAAATACCAAGCTCCTAATATTTCTTCAAATTATGCGCAAATGGATATCCACGGCCGGGGCGCTGTGGGTGAGGGCGCCCATGGAGATGAGATTGACGCCGGTGGCGGCCACGGCAGGCAGGCGTTCCCTGGTCATGGAACCGGAGGCCTCCAGCAGCGCCCGGCCGGCGGTGATTTTAACGGCCTCGGCCATGGCGGCTTCGTCCATGTTGTCCAGCATGATAATGTCAGCTTTGGCGGCCAGGGCCTCTTCCAGTTGGGCCAGAGTGGCGACCTCCACCTCGATTTTCAGGAGATGATGGGATTTTTCCCGGGCCAGGTGCACGGCTTCCGACAGGCAGCCCACCGCGGTCAGGTGGTTGTTTTTGATGAGGACGCCGTCAAAAAGGCCGAAACGGTGGTTGGCGGCGCCCCCCACCCGGACCGCGTATTTTTCCAGGGCCCGCCAGCCCGGGGTGGTCTTGCGGGTGTCCACGACGGCGACGGGAAAGCCCGACACGGCGTTTACCATGCTGCGGGTGTAGGTGGCGATCCCCGAAAGGCGCATGAGGAAGTTGATGGCGGTGCGTTCGGCAATGAGGATGGCGGCCAGGGGGCCCCGCACCTGACCCAGCACCGCGCCGGGGGTGACTTCCTGCCCTTCCAAGGCCACCTGGAAAAATTGCACCTTGGCGTCAAGCTTGCGAAAAACCCGGTGGGCCACGGGCAACCCGGCCACAACCAGGCTCTGCTTGGCCCGGATCTGGGCGGCGCCCTTGCGGTCAGGGGGGATCAGGGCCTGGGTGGTGACGTCCCCGGGCCCCAAATCTTCCTCAAGGGCCAGTTCAATGAGCCGGTCCACTAGACAGGCAAAGTCAGGGAAATTTCCGTGGAGGCTTTGTTCGATCCAACACATAGATTTCGGCTAAAAAGACCCTTGGATGGGCCGGTTTTTTAACTAATTTTACCAAAAATACCCAGGGGGTGTACCACATGAGCAATTTTTATGCGGTATCCGCAGCGGATGCTTCCGCAAGGGACCGCCTGGGGACCGCTTATGAGCCGCGCCTATCCCGCTTGCTTCCGCATGTTTTCCAGTTTGTGCCGCATATGAACCGCTTGTCGCCCCCCACGCAAACGGCAGACGGCAAGGATTTGTGGCGATATGGGCAGCAGCATGCGGAACAATGGCGCATAGGAAACCTTGGTCTCCTGGTGGAAGACGGTGGTTGGGGCAAAAGGCGGTTGGGATAAATATTGCCACATACCCTAATATTAGCTTGCCGCCGGGAGTTGCCAAGAATGGCGAACACAGATGGCAAGGTTTCCGCACGTTTTGCCCACATCCTTATCAATCGAAATCCTCGGTCCAGTGGATGGTGCAGGGGTTGTCCGGGTGGGGCCACGCCGTTTCCCCCAGGGGGTCATATTCCCCGAGGCCGAGCCCCGAGCATTCCTGGCGCTCCTCGTTCCAGAAAGGGCAGCGTTCGTAAATGCAGTATCCCAGGTGGGGGATGGGGCAGATGATATAGGAGTCTTCAGTCATTGTTGTGGGTATACAGCGGGTTGCAGTTAAAAACAATCTTTTGTAGATGAGAGGCTTCAGCCTGCGCCGGCAATGAGAATTTAGCGGAAGGCGGGAGGCGCTGCGCTTTCCCGCCCTACGGTTCTACGGTTCTCAAGCTTTTGCCTGCACAGGCTGGAAG
>JBAQHL010000550.1:0-3234 GCA_049288295.1 Desulfobaccales bacterium | reverse complement strand
CGTAATCGGCATAGTATCTGTTCGATTTGTAAGCCTGGACATAATCGAGGCGCTTATTGAATAGGTCCAAGAAGGCCATGTCGGTTGGGGTCTCCGCCACAGCTGGCGGGTTTTTGAGCTCCTCCTTTCTTTTTTCCTCGGCCCGCTTGGCCTCGCTTTTGGTTTTGAGCCAGTTCGAGGTGTACCGCTGGCCCTTCAGGGTGAAGTCGTACCTCCACCCCTTGCCTTTCACCGAATATACGCTCATGGATTATCCTCCTTGAAAAGAAGAGGGAACCCCTGAGCTTCCCGCCGCCCAGCTGCCTCCAGTTTTTATACACCCAGGACAGGCTTTTCCGGAGGTATTGGGCGGTCTCCTCAGGGGTCATTATGTCAGACGGGTAAAATTCTGATTTTGGTATTCCAAAAATGACCCCCCAAGGGCAGTTTTGACAACGCAAAAATGACCCCCCTGACATGGACTTCTGATACCACCGGGATTAACGCTAAGGTGGGATCAGAGGTGGAGGGGATGATCAGGATGGATCAGTATGGGTATATCCGCACGGCGCACCGGGTCTATAAGAAGAGCATCAAGCAGATCTGCCGGGAAACCGGTCATTCCCGGCAGACGGTCAGGAAGGTCCTCCGGAACGAGCCCTTTGGCTATTCCCCCAGGGCTGCACAACCCTATCCGGTGTTGGGCCCCTATCTGCACATAATCGATCAGTGGTTGGCCGAAGATAAGAGCAGGCCCAAGAAGCAGCGGCATACGGCCAAACGGATTTATGACCGCCTGGTTCGGGAACTGGATTTTAAGGGTGGCGATTCCACGGTGAGGCAATATGTCCGGAAGGCCAAGATACGTCTGGGAGTGCAGGTGACGCCGGCCTTTATCCCCCTGGAGCCGGAGTGTGGCCAGGAGGCCGAGGTAGACTGGGGTGCCGCCACGGCCATCATCGCCGGCGAGAAGGTGGCGGTCAAGTTTTTCTGCATGCGGTCCAAGTATTCCGGCAAACACTTCGTGCGCTGCTACCCGTGTGAACGGCAACAGGCCTTTCTGGACGGGCATATCCAGGCCTTTGCGTTTTTCGGGGGCATCTTTCCCCGCCTGATTTACGACAATCTGACTGCGGCGGTCCAGAAGGTCTGTCGAGGCAAGGGGCGCGTGGAGCAGGAAGAATTTATCAAGTTTCACGCCTACTACAACTTTACGCCCCGTTTTTGCAATCCGGCCAGCGCGCACGAGAAGGGCGGCGTCGAGGGACTGATCGGCTATGTCCGGCGTAACTACCTGGTCCCCATTCCCGAGGCCGAGAGTTGGGCGGCCTTGAATGACCGGCTCTTGCAAGAATGCCTGGCCTACGGCGATCACCGGATCAAGGGCCGGGAAGGCACCGTCAACGAGCTGTTCGCGGCCGAGCAAGGTCGTCTCCTGCCTTTGCCGGCCGCGCCGTTCACCGTTATCCAGATCACGACCGGCAAGGTGGATGCCTATGCCACGGTGATCGTGGACAAAAACCGGTATTCGGTACCCACGTTCTTTGCCGGGTTAAAGGTCCAGGTCCATCTCTCGGTGGCGCACCTGGAGATTTTCCATAACGGCAAAAGGCTGGCCACACACCTGCGGCTCTTTGGCAACAATAAGTGGCAACTCAACCCGGACCACTATCTGGAGTTGCTTCAGCAGAGGCCGGAGGCCTTTCAGGGCGCCCGGCCGCTACGCCGCTGGCGGCAGACCTGGCCTCCCTGCCTGGAAAAACTCCTGGCCCGGTTCCAGGCAAGCCAGGGAGAAAACGGGGGCATCAAGGATTTTATCTCCGTGCTGCTGCTCTACCGGGAGTATACGGGCGCAGAGATCGAGGCGGCCGTAGAACTGGCCCTGGCCAATCATCTCAGTTCAAGCCAGGGAGTGAAACATCTCTTGCAGAGCAAGACTGAACCTGGCTTTGCACCCCTGCACCAGTGGCCACCCACCCTGATCCCGGACCTCTCCCTTTACGGCCAGTTGGGAGCAGTGCCATGAAAGCCGCCACGGAGATGGTGCTCACCGACAATCTGAAGGCGCTCAATCTCTCCCATATGTTGCGCCACCTGGAACCGCAGCTCCGTCAAGCCCGGGAACAGGGGAGCGATTACGGGGAATTTCTCCTGGGCTTAACTGAGATCGAACTGCAGCTGCGCGGTGAAAACCGGCTCAAACGGCGGTTGCGGGAGGCCAAGTTTCCCCTCCTGAAGACGCTGGAGGACTTTGATCAGCAGGCGGCCCCCGGCCTCGACCGACGTCTGCTGCATAAGCTGGCCTCCGGAGAATATATCGGCCAGCATCGCAACGCCATCTTCCTGGGAAAGAGCGGCACGGGCAAAACTCATCTCGCCACGAGTCTGGGCGTCGAGGCCTGCCGCCAGGGCATCAGCACCCGCTTTGTCACGGGCTGCGGTTTGGCCAATGAACTCCTGGAGGCGCGCCAGGGCCATACCTTGAGTCGAGTCATCCAACGGTATGCCCGTTATGGCTTGCTCATCTTGGATGAACTGGGATATGTCCCCTTCTCCAAAGAAGGAGCCGAGCTGCTTTTCCAAGTGTTGGCGGAACGGCACGAACGGGGCTCGGTCATCATTACTTCCAACCTGGGCTTCGCCGATTGGACCCAGGTCTTTGGCGAGCCCACTTTGACCGCCGCGCTGCTGGATCGCCTGACCCACAAAGCGCACATTGTCACCTGTGATTGGGAAAGCTTCCGACTCCAAGAAAGCTTGAAAGTCAAAGGCGGAACTGCGGCCAAAGAGAAACCGGGGGTGGCAAGCCTGGGTCGGTAGAAAGTTCTCGGCATGACGGTGGGGCGTGCTCGGCCTGCCTGCATTTATGTGGTGCCGCCAGGCCGAGCACGCTTTGCCCCGACCGGCGGCTTGCCTTTCAGCAGCAGAAGCACCGCCACTCAAAATTAACCCTATGACAAAGGGGGGTCAATTTTCGGTTGTCGCGAGGGGTCATTTTTCGGTTGCCATTTACAAAATTCTTCAACAGAAGATGAGATCATGGACACGGGGACTCTCAGAAGCCGGCCGGACGGCCGGATAAGAAAATGTGATATTGAGCGAATGACCCGACTTTCTTCAGGCCGAAAGGTGACAAGGAAGGACGTGGCTCAGCGCAAGCACTTACGCTGAGCCACCTATTTGGATGGTAATTTTTTAAGGCCGTTGTTAGGCGTAACTCTCCGGTTTACAATGGGATTTTACACCCTTGTAGGA
>JBAQHL010000549.1:0-1795 GCA_049288295.1 Desulfobaccales bacterium | reverse complement strand
AGGCCGAAAAGCAGGTCAAGGCCTTAAAGCAGCAGACCGACTTGGCCTTTCAGCGGTATTTTGGGGGTGTAACCCCTTATCTTGAGGTTTTGGATTCGGACCGGCAGCTCTTTGAGTCCCAACTGCGTCTCACCCAGGCCCAGGCCAATGAGCTTCTGGCGGTGGTCGCCCTGTACCGGGCCCTGGGGGGCGGCTGGCAGACCGCCAGCGAAGCCGCCGCTTCCCAACCGAGAGTTTCAGCTGAAATAAACCGGGGTGCGGGTAAGAAATGAGCCCTTCCCGAATCAAGCCGCATTATTTTTCAGCAGGTAATGAAAGAAGGCCTGCACAAATTTCCCCGATACCACTTCGCTTAAGGGAAAATCCAGGGCAAGCTCACCGGGGAACCGGGAAGTGAAGGCAAAATACAGGTCGGCTGAGGTCTTTGTCTGCTCCTGGTGCAAATATTCCCACAATTCCCGGCGCTCCTGGACCTCAAGGTCAAAGAGGCGGCAGGACAGGGGCCGGTTTTCGAAAATCAGGCACTCCCCCACTTCATTCAAAGGGCAGAGAATTTGGGCCTGACGGTAGGCCGCTTCAAAGCCGGGGCTCCGGAAATTCCCTTGCTCCTTCTCCAGGCGCCGCACTGCCCGGTTTGCCTTGAGAGCGGCCTCAATAACCTTCTGGCGCACTGCCCGCCCCAGGGTGGTGTTGATGACATGATTGACATACACCGCCTCAATGAAAGACATGACCACCAGTTCCTGGCAGCAGTCCGCGTGGCCCTGGCCGCACAGGGAAATTTTCCCGGCCTGGCGCAGACGGTTATCCACTTCCTGGGGCAGCCGCCCGTAATCCTTGAAAAACGGGAATAAGTCCACCAGGTGTTTGGTCTCCAGGGCCGGTTCCCGGATGGTCAGGGGCTTTTCCTGTTTGCCGTATTTCCGGATAAACCACCACTGGTCGAAATTGGCAGGCCTGGACTTGAAGCCCTTGAGGGTCTTGCCGGCCAGCTTGTGCCCCAAACCCTTGCGCAGCAGGTAGGCATTCACCAATGTGCCGGTGCGCCCGATGCCGAAGCGGCAGTGCACCAGGACCTTTTTTCCCAGGAAAAGGCATTCGTCGAGCCAGTCCAGGGCCTTTTCCAGTTCCGCCAGGTCCGGGGCTTCCTCATCGGGGATTGGAAAATAGTAGACTTCGAAGCCGGCGTCCGACTCAATCCAGTGCAAGTCGCAAAATTCAGCGCACAGATTCATGATGGCGCCGATACCCTGGGCCCGCAGCTCCCCCAGGGCCGCATGGGACATGGGGGCCTGTCCCACCGCCAAATTGTCCGTCACCCAGTCCACCTGGTAGCCGGCTGTGGAAGTCATTTCAAAAGGTGTCTCCGGCGTTATTGGAAAATCTCGGGCCCATTCCCAGAGCGGAACTCGCAGCCAAAAACCCCGGCCGGGGCCTCAGTTGAGATACGAATGGAGTCCTGGCAGCAAAAAGCTGACCCCCAGGTACGTGAACAGGACCGCACCGAAACCCGCCACGGCTAGCCAGGCGATGGGCCGCCCCTGCCAGCCCTGGACCAGGCGGGCGTGCAGGAGCGCGACATAAATGAGCCAGGTGATGAGGGAGGCGGTCTCCTTGGGGTCCCAACTCCAGTAGCGGCCCCAGGCGGTTTCGGCCCAGACCGCGCCGGTGAGAATGCCCAGGGTCAAAAAGATAAAGCCGATGACCGCCGCCCGGTAAATCAGGCGATCCAGGGAGTGCAGGGCGGAGGCCTGGGATTTGGACGAGGACGTCAGGCTCCGGCCCAGGTAAAGGA
>JBAQHL010000548.1:0-2696 GCA_049288295.1 Desulfobaccales bacterium | reverse complement strand
AAACTGAAATCAGTGCAGAAACTGGCTTCTTTTAAACGGGTGAAAGGCGCCCTGGGGAACTTCAACCAGGCCTTTGGTGAGCGTATTGTCAGCAGCCTAAAGCCCCTGGACCTGGAAAACTACCAGGACAAGCGGGAAGAGGAAGGGCGGGCCCCGGCCACCATCGACATGGAAATCAGCCTCGCCAAGACCATGGTCACCAAGGCTTTTGACAATGACCTGTTAGACGGTAGGACGGTGAAGGCTTTCCGGAAGCTAAAGAGAAAGCTCAGGAGAGCAGCCAATGCTCGGCGCCGGACCTTAAGTATGGAGGAGTACGTGAAGCTCATGAACGTGGCCCCACCCCACCTCAAGGCTTTCCTAATCTTGGCTGTCAATACCGGAATGAGGCTAGGGGAGTTGCGTGGGTTAAGATGGTCGCATATTGACCGGGAGAAATGGGTTATCAGGCTGCCGGCGGACCTCCTCAAAGAAAAAAGACCCAAGGTGATTCCCATGAATCACCATGTCAAACGGACCCTGGCGGGCCTCCCCCGGACACTCCACCATGACTTTGTGCTGACTTACCGGGGTAAACCCAATATTAACGAGGGCGGTGCTAAAGATTCCTTCAAGATGGCATGTAACCAGGCCGGAATTAACCAGGGCCGGGACGTGGCCGGCGGATTGATCTTCCATGACCTGCGGCGTACGGTGAAAACAAATATGGTCAACGCCGGTGTTGACCAAGTGCATCGGGACGTCATCTTAGGTCACAGTCTTCATGGAATGGACGTGCACTACATGGCTCCCTCGGAAGAAGACCTTCACCGCGCCATGGCTCGTTATACCGAGTGGTTAGATGGCCAATTGAATTTGCAAAGTGTTGACCATTCCGTTGACCAAACCAAAAAACCCGACAGCGACTAAATTATTAACTTATTGAAATCATTGGTGCCTGGGGCCGGACTCGAACCGGCACGGAAGCAACTTCCGAGGGATTTTAAGTCCCTTGCGTCTACCCGTTCCGCCACCCAGGCGGGGTGGTCACAGCATCTATCTCCGGGTCGTTAACTGAGTGCTTAACTCCTGCTGCCGTTAAGCTGCTGATGAACATGCTTCCTTTTTTCCTTCAGCATTATACGACAGGAGGCGACCCCCTGCAATCTCTCCGAGGCGCTCTCTCATTTCCGCGTGTTGAAACCTCTGCGAGAATCATTATGAAAAGCCGCCCCTGCATTTTGCCGGCGAGGGCGCCTGCTCCACAGAATAAGGCTTTTTCGCAGAACGAATCGGCAAAAAAAGTTTTTGCCCCCTTGATTTCATCAAGGCAAATACTTACTTAGCCTGTATGCCTATTTTATTTAATAAGGTCATGACGTTCCTAAATAGATAGCCAAGGCGCCGAGTCCTGACGCAGGGCTCCCATGGAAGGGAAGGATGTTTGAGACAGCGTCGGCCTGCGCCTAAGGGATCGGCTGCGCCCCTTGGTCAACAACGCCTTCTCGCCCAACCCAACATCACAACCGAAAGGAAAGGACCGAACCATGAATGCCACAGAATTAACGGCCATGCCCCTCAATTACCTCGACAAGGCCCTAAGCCGCCTGCGCGATTTAGGGCTCATGCCCGCAAAGCCGGATGAAACGCCGGTGGTGGCGCTGATCAAACAAATCAGCGACCTGGATGAAGAAAAGGCGGTGGCCATTGCCCGCACCCTCAACCACACCACGGTGTTCAACGAGGTGGTCCGGGAACAGATTTCGGCCATGAGGGTGGGGGAACGTTACGAACAAATCGTGGAGGCCTTCAGCAGCATCAGGAATGACGCCCAGAAAATGGTGACCCAGCTGGATGACGGCAAAATCGACACCATGGAGCGCCTGGGGAACTTCTGGATGAAGGTCACCCGGGGGGACATCCCCAGCCGTTTTGGGAAAATCAAAGAAACCTTTAATGAAGTGATTTCAGACAGCAAAGACCAGATTATCAGGGAAATCAATATCCTGGAGTCGTACCGGGATTTTCGCACCGCGTTGAAGGAAGCCCAGGTCATGGCCCTGCAAATTTTGAAAAAGGCCGAGTCCGCCCTGGAAGTGGCCAAAGCCCGCCTGGAGGACGCGTCCAAGGCCCTTGCCACCAACACCAGCACCGACCAGGAGGTGATCGCCAAGCTGGAACTGGCCCGGGACCAGCGCCTGCGCGAGCTCCAGGATGAGGACAAGCGCTACCAGATCGCCAAGGACCTGGCCGAGAACCTGTCGGTGAGCTACAACACCACCGAGGTCATCATGGCCCGGCTGATGCAGTCCAACGCGGTGAAGGAACGGGTTTACTCCCAGGCGGTGAGTTTTTTCGGAACCAACGAGACGGTGTTTACCGCCCTGAATGCCTCATTTACCAGCCTGCAGGGTCTGCACGAAAGCACCCGCACCCTGGAATCCATGAAAGAAGGGGTGAACCAGAGCCTGGAAACCCTGGCGGACGTGGGCGGCAAAGTCCAGGAGGACGCGCTCAAGGCCGGCTATGGTCCCGGCATTAAGGCCGAAAGCGTCAAGAAACTTTTAGATGCGGTGATCAATTATCAGGATAAGTCGAGGGCCCTGATCGCCGAGTTGCGGGAGCTCAGCAGCCGCAACGAAAAGGAAATCCGGCAGGCAGTGGAAGCCGGCAAACAGCGCCTGGTGGAGTTGACCAAAGCCGGAGCAGCACTGACT
>JBAQHL010000547.1:0-12828 GCA_049288295.1 Desulfobaccales bacterium | reverse complement strand
GTCGTGGCAGTGGATGATGTCGGGCTGGAAATCCAGGGCCTGGCAGAACGGCAGCACCGCAGAGCACAAAAAGTTGAAGCGCTCCAGGTTGTCGAAGTAGTCGCCCTTGGGGGTGCCGTAAAGCTGGCTGCGGTCAAAGTACTCATCCCGGACGACAAAATAAAAGGGGGCGTCCCCCTCGGCGGCCATGAGGTCAAAGGTCAGAGTCCGCTCCCCCAACCCCACCGCCAGGTCTTCGGCCTCAACCCGCACCGGGATTTTCTTCTGCTTGGTCTGGCCGTAATAAGGCATCAGGACTTTAACGTCCGCGCCCAAAGCCTTCAGGGCATAGGGGAGCGCACCCGCCACATCAGCCAGTCCGCCGGTCTTGGCAAAGGGCACCGCTTCGGAGACCACAAAGAGAACTTTTAAATTCTGTGCCACGATTCTTCCTTTCTCAGGTGCTGTTCAAGTTCGGGGTTTGCAGAGTTCCAGCCTTGCTGACCAAGCATGTCTTTCCAGGGTAAGTCCATGGTTAAAGGCATGTTACTTTCTCGTCATCTGACCAGCAAAACTTAACCTTAGGCTCAATATTTGTACGCCAACTCGATGTCATTGGCCACCAGGCCTTTTTCGCCCTCGGCCAGGGTGAATTCCAGGATGTAATCCCGGCTGGGCAGGTGTTCCGGATTGACGCCGCTGGGCAGGTCCTTTTCCAGAAAAAAAACCGAGGTGTAGGGGGATTCCTCCTGGCGGGTGTCGGTGATCCAGAGTTTGCCGAAGGTATGCAGGAAACGCAGGAACCCGTAAGCCCGGTCCAGGAAATAGGCGGTGCAGATGCCCCGCACCCGGCTGCCGATCTCCCCCCAGTTGGGGGCCCCGGCATACCGGCTGGCGGTGGGCAACAGCCCCGGAATCAGGTAACCGGGGATGAACAGGTCCACCTCCCGGCGCAGCCGTGAGGACACGTTGGCGAAAGCCACCAGTTCCACCCGGCAGCCCTTGTTCTGCACCATGGTCACCACGCTGACAAAATCGCCGTCACCGGTGAACAGGTAAATGAGATCCAACCTTTCCGACTGGGCAATGATGTCCAGGGCCATGTCCATATCCAGATTGGCCTTGCCGTAGACGCGCCCGGAATCATCAGTGTACCAGCGGATGGCCTTTTCCACCACTTTGAAACCCAAATCCCTGAGAGTGAGGATAAAGTTCAAAGTATTCTTGTACGCTGGGTCGGAAACGGCCCGCTCCTCATCAATGGCTACATAAGCGTTCAGGCGGCTGGCCTCGTCGGCATTGAATCCGGCCAGACGGCGGATGACTTCATACCGCATGCCGTAGCCGCCGCTGCGCATAATGTTCATGGAGTCCACGTAGACTCCCACTCTGCGATTACTCATACTAATAAAGGCTTCCTCCGCATCATATAATAATGAACTAAAAACTGAGCCGCCCCCTGACCTGAGACTCAAACGGTTCAGCGTCAGTGAGAACCCGGCCCTCCCGGGCCAGGCGCTTCTTCAAATAGCCGGGCAACTGGGGGAGGCTGGCGGCAAACTCCGGCTCATACCAGCGCAAATCAGCAAGGCCCCGGGCCGTCAGGCAGGCCTCGATCTGGGAGGCCTGGGGCCAGGCAAATTCTTCCCCTCCGGCTACCTGAAAACTATACAGATCCATAAAACTGGTGACAAACGCGGTATAGGCCGTCACCTTCGGGAAAACGGCCCTCAAGGTCCGGTGAACATCCGCCAGAAGACGCCCGAATATATTCCCGGACCCGGACTGGACAGCCATGAGGCCCTGGGGGGCGAGTTTGGCGCGCATGATCTCGTACATCTCCCGGGAAAAGAGCAGGCTGGCCGGTCCTTTTTCCAGGGGCTCCGGGAGGTCCACAATAATTACGTCAAAAGCACCGTCCGGCTGCCCGGCCAACCAGGCCCGCCCATCAGCAATTACCAGGGTTGTCCGGGAATCCGCAAACGAGCCGCCGTGAAAAGAGGGCAGCAACCGGCGGCAGACCTCCACCAGTTCTCCGTCAATATCCACCATGACCGCAGAGGCTACCACCGGGTGGCGCAGGACCTCCCGCAGGGTGGCGCCTTCGCCGCCGCCCAGGATGAGGACCCGGCGGGGGTCGGGGTGGGCCACCAGGGCCGGGTGAACCAGGGCCTCATGGTAGATGAATTCGTCGAGCTCGGCGCACTGCAGCCGGTCATCCAGCATGAGGACCTTGCCCCACTGGGCATTAACAAAAATTTCGTATGCCTGGAACGCGGTTTTGCCGCGAGCCAGCACCTCCTCTTTTTTCACCGCCGTGAAATCCACCGGGCTGTCCTGGTCAAGCAACCACTCCCCGGCGGGCCACGGCGTTTTCTGGTGATTATGTCCCGGTATCATAACTATCGGTTAAATCGGTTAATTCGTTAGGAAGTGTAATGAATTTTTGGGAAGTCCGCAACCCTGGCCCGGGACCGGCAGGGTCGGCCCGGACTTCAGACGGAGGTTTCAGGTATTCAGGAAAAATTTTTCCACAGCCTGCACCACCAGGTCCAGCTCCGCAAGAGTCATGGTGGGGAAAAGCGGCAAGGTCACCAGACGGGGCGCCACCTCCTCGGTTTGGGGGAGGCCATGGTCAAAAACCGCCGGCCATAAGCCCCGGTAAAGGGAAAAGTGGTGGATGGGGGGGTAATGGATGCTGGTCTGGATGCCCTTTGCCGCCAGGGCGGCCATAAACTTGGCCCGATCCATACCGGCGGGCAGAACCACGGGAAAAAGGTGGCAGGCGGAGTCTTCGCGTTGGGAGGCAAAGGGCAGGATCAAGGCGGGCAGTCGCTTAAGCCTTTCCCGGTACAAGCGGGTGAGTTCCCGGCGGCGGGCGTTGGCGGCCGGCAGCTTGGCCAGCTGGACCAGGCCCAGAGCCGCCCGCAGCTCATCGATCCGGTAGTTATAGCCCAGGGTGGCGACGTCATAACTCAGGCTGTGCCCCCGGTGCCGGTCCCAGGTTTGGGAGCTCATGCCGTGGGCGCGGGTGAGCCTTAGCTTTTCCGCCACCTCCGGGTCCCAAGTCGCCACCAGGCCCCCTTCGCCGGTGGTCAGGTTTTTATTGGCAAAAAAGCTGAAACAGCCCACGTCTCCCAGGGTCCCCAGCATTTTAGGGCCCTCGGCCGACTGCCACACCCCGCCCGGGGCATGGGCCACATCCTCAATGACCTTCAGCCGATGCTTCCGGGCCAGGCGGCGGACGCCGGCCATATCGGCGGGGTAGCCGGCATAGTGCACCGCCATGAGGGCCCGGGTGCGGGGCGTCAGTTTGCGGGCCGCGTCCGCCACCGACAGATTGAGGTCCTCCGGGCCGCCGATATCCACAAAAACCGGCCGGGCCCCGGTGTAGAGGACGGCGTTGGCCGTGGCCACAAAGGTGAGGGCCGGGCAGAGGACCTCATCTCCAGGCCCCAGACCTATGGCCAGGCAGGCCAGATGGAGGGCGGCGGTGCCGTTGGCCACCGCCAGGGCATGAGGAACGTCGAGAAAGCCGGCGAAGGCCTCCTCGAATCGCCGGGTTTCGGGCCCCATGGAGAGCCAGCCGGATTGTAACACCGCAGTCACCGCGGCAATTTCTTCCGGCCCCATGATGACATCCATCAAGGGCACGCGCCAGTTGGTCATAGGCGAAACCATTCGGCCTGGAAAATTTTTTAGCGGGGGGAGGGGGTAAGGGCCCACCGGCCCTTAGCCCCCTCCCCCGTCAATCTTCGCTTTGGTCTTTTACAAAGCAAAGGACATAATCGATGACCAATTACTAGAGATTATACATCTCCGGCTTGTAGCGCTCCCGGTGGTCCCGGATAAATTTGATGGTCTCCTGCAAGCCTGCCTCAAGAGTGACGGCGGGCCGCCAGCCAAGAACAGACTGGGCCTTGCGGTTATCGCTTAAGAGCTCCATGACTTCGCTGGCCGGGGGCCGGACCCTGGCCTCATCTGCCACCACCCGTTTGTTTCCACCCAAAAGGGCGATAAGCCGGTCCGCCAGGTCCCCGATGGCAAGGGCGGTTCCTGAGCCCACATTAATCACCTCCCCCACCGCGGCCGGGGTCTCGGCCATTTTGATAAAGGCAGTTACCGTGTCCTGGACGAAAGTCAAGTCCCGCCGGGGAGTCAGCAGCCCCAGGCGGATAGTGTCCCGGGCCAGCCCCTGGCTGATGATGGTGGGAATGACCGCCCGGGCCGATTGCCGGGGGCCGTAGGTGTTGAAGGGACGGATAATGGCGGCGGGGAGGCCATAGGACAGATGATAGCTCTCCACCAGCTTGTCGGCGGCGATCTTGCTGGCGGCATAGGGTGACTGGGCCCTTAAGGGATGCTTTTCGTCGATGGGGGTGTAGAGGGCGGTGCCGTAGGTTTCACTGGTGGAAGTGTGGACAAAACGCTCCACCCCCAGGCGGCGGGCCGCTTCCAGGAGATTGAGGACCCCGGTGCAATTCACCGTGGCGAACTGGTGCGGCGAGGTATAGGAGTAAGGGATGGCAATGAGTGCGGCCAGGTGGAAGATGACGTCGCAGCCCTCGGCAACCTGCAGGGTCCAGAAAGGGTCCACCAGGTCCCCGGCCCGGATATCTAAGTTTGATTTGATTTCTTCAGGGAGAACTTCTAGCCAGCCCCAGTCGTTGTGTGAATTGTAGCGGACCGCGGCCCGGACCCGGGCACCCAGCCTCACCAGGCGCTCTGCCAGGTGACTGCCGATGAAGCCGCCGGCGCCCGTCACCAGGACGCTTTTGTTGGCCCAAGTCATCATAGGTGGAAAGGGGGCAAGGTATTAGAATGCTGGCTTACTTTAGCACGTTTGCCGGCGCTTTTCACGAACGCACCTATAAAACTCCAGGGAGCAAGGGCAAAAAAAACCGGCAGGAGGGAGGGGAGATGGGGGAGGTTTCCTGCCGGCGAGGGGGAGGAAAATCGAGTATTCGAGTTTTCCCTTATAGTCAGGATTTTTCTTATTGTATAATAAACTTCAACAATAATTCAAGGAAAAAATTCAGATTTTTTTTCATCAAATTCCTGGCAGGCGCGATCGTAGTCCTCGTGCCGCCCGATATCCAGCCAATATCCGGAAAATCGAAAAAAACCCACCTGTTTTTCAGCAGTTAACAGGCGTTTCACCAAATCGGGGAAATCCAGATATCCCGGCCCCTCTATGAAATTCAGAACCTCGGGGTCAAACATATAGACGCCCATACTGACCAGGTGGGTATGGGTGGGCTTTTCCAGATAATCCCCGATGCGGTCGCGGCCATTTTGAATTATCACCCCAAAGTCGATCTTCACCTGACACTCGTAGGCGCCGATGGTGGCGAGGTTGCCCCGCTGCCGGTGATGGCTGACCAGATCGCGGAAGTCCAGGTTGGTGAGGATATCGGCGTTCATAACCAGGAAGGGTTCGGTGAGGCCGGGTATCCGGCTGAGGGGGCCGGCGGTGCCTAAAGGTTCGGGCTCGAAGGCGTAGTCAATGTCTACGCCCCAGCGGGAGCCGTCCTGAAAGTAGGCCTGGATGAGCTCCGACAGGTAGCCCACCGCCAGGGTAAGGCACCGGAAGCCCTGAGCTGCCAGCCGGCGGATAACCACCTCCATGATGGGCATGCCCCCGAGGGGAACCAGGGGCTTGGGAATGACCTCGGTCACCGGCGCCAGCCGCACCCCTTTGCCACCCGCCAGAATGATCACCCGCATATTTATTCCCCCCCCGTCATACTTTAGCAATCAAATTGCCAACAATCAACCTGATGAACGATAGCTGCAGGCTTTAAGCTTTAGGCCATAAGCTCTAGAGTTTTTCCTTTTCCTTAAAGATTCAGGCTTAGTGCTTACAGGTTGGTTGACGATTTGTGCCCAAGGGGAAACAGTCTCCGCCAGGACCAGGCCAGGGGAATAAGGGGCAACTCCTTGAGGGTGCGCCGCCACAGATACCAGGCCAGAACACCGAAAAGCATGTCGGCGAGATACGGGGCCATGGCCGGGTTGAGGGTGGTGCTGAACGCCAGCCGCCAGGACGCGGTGAAGACGATATAGTACACCAGAAAGGTGAGAAGACCCAGGACCAGCCCCCAGGTCCGGCCGTGGACCCCGGGGCTCAGGCCCAGGGGAATGGCCAAAAGGCACAGAATGAAGGCCCCCAGGGGCAGAGCCAGACGCTGGTGCAGCTCCACCACCAGGCGGACATGGCGCTTGGAGCCGGGGGTCTCCCCCCGAATACCCGCCTGAAGTTCATGGAAGGACATCTCCCTCTCGGAAATTTGACCCTGGGAGGCGAAAAGCCGCAAGGGCAATTCATAGCTCTTGAATTCCACGGTTTGCTGATGCCCCAGCTCAGACCCCCACCGCACCACCAGGCCCTCGGAGAGGTTCAGTACCATAGACTCCTGGGCAGGCTCGTAGCGAATCCGGCCGCTTTGGGCATAAATGGTCTGGGGATTCTCCGGCTCCCGCCAGTCGTTGACAAAGATACCCTCCAACTGGCCGCCCCGGGGGGCCACCCGGTTCACAAAGAGCATCAAATCCCGAAAATCAGTATTGAAGGTCTGTTCCTGCAACCCCAGGTCGGCCCGTTTTTTGACTACCTCGGTCAAGAGCTCCCGGGTGGATTTCTGGGCCCAGGGACTGCCGTAGGTGGTGAGGAACAGGGTGATAAGGCCCACTGCCAGGGAAAAACCCAGCAGGGGGGCAAGGAGGCGAGAATAGCTCAAGCCCGCCGTCCTGAGGGCCATCATTTCGTGGTCCACGGACAGACGCATAAGGGCCAGGATGATGCCCACCGTGGCCGCCATGGGCAGGGTAAAAACCAATAGATAAGGGAACAGATACAAGGCGGACTTGAGAATTTCCTTGAAACCGATCCCCTTGACCAGGATCATGCGGGTAATGAGGAGAAGCCGGCCGGAAAAGACAATGGTGGTAAAGGCCAGCAGGCTCACCGCAAAAGGAGTGAGAACCTCTCTGAGCAGGTAGCGGTGAATGATGAGGGGCATAATGCGTTTTTCAGTTAACGCCCTTATTAAAAAGGCTCTAAAATCTACAGTTATTCCTATTTGTTATGGCTATCAAATCCCCCTAAATCCCCCTTTAGAAAAGGGGGACTTGGGGTTGCTGATTTTTTAAACCCCCCTTTTATAAAGGGGGGCAGGGGGGATTTGCTTTCTTACGGCTTGACCAGAATAGAGTCAGGCGCCCTCGACCGCAAATACAGACGGCTGTTCAGCAGGTTCTTCACAGAGGTCTAACCTTGGTATAACTGAGCAGTATTTGGTTTAAGGGGCTATCCAGGGCAGCCCGGCTTGTTTTCCGATCCTGGTGCTATTTTCGGCGAACCGCCAGCAAAACACCATCATTCTTTTGAGCCAGCAGCTCATATTCCCGGGGAAGTTTGCGCTTAAGCCACTGAAGGTCCTTGGCTTTAATATAAAGAAACACCAGGGGCCGGGAATCCAGGAAGGCTTGCAGCTCTTCCAGATTTTTTAAAACAAGGCCCGTTTCGGGGGCGAGTTTGTTGCCGAAATCAAGCTCGGTGCGAAACTCCAGCAGATGAAAAGCCTGGCCGCTGTAAAAGCTCAGCCCCTGGGAATAGTACGAGACCCCCACCAGCGCGGCCCCCGGCTGCCATTGGTCCCTGAGGGCCAGCCCCAATTCCCTGGGGGAGCGCTTCGGGGCCAGCTGTTCCATGCCCAGGGGCAGAAGCGCCCCGAACAGGAGGGCCCCCGCCAAAAGGATCTCCAGGCGCCCCACCAAGAGGGCTATCGTGGGGATCAGGGCCAGGAGGAAAAGTAATAAAGCGGGATAGGGCTTAAGGAAGTCTCCCTCACTGAGAAGTGAGGACAGGGGACCCAGGGGCCTGAAATAGAGGAGCACCAAAAGCCAGGCCAGCAAAGCCCACAGGGCAAGGCTCAGGCGGCAGCCCGGCGCGGCCCTGAGACCTCCTTCCTTTGAGTGGACCCCGGCCAGACCCTCTCCCAGGAGCAAAGCCAGGGGCAGAAGGGCCGGCAGGATATAGGGGACCAACTTGCCCCGGGACAGGGAAAAAAAGGCCAGGATCACACCGGCCCAGATCAAAAGAAAAAGGCGATCCCCTGGGGCCGGCAAGTGCCGCCGACCCAAGGCCCAGGGCACTAGAAACGTCCAGGGCAGGAGGAGCCCCAGCAGCACCGGCCCGAAATACCACCAGGGCTCCGCATGGTAGGACACCCCGGACACATACCGGGTCAGGTGATGCTCCCACAGGAAAAAGCGGGGAAACTCCGGGAAACGCCAGGCCACATAGACAAACCAGGGCAGAACCACCCCCGCCAGCAGGACCCAGGCCCCCGGGCGCACCAAGGCCAGAAGGGCTTGCCCTCCCCGCCAAACCGCGGTTAATCCCCAGATAAGTCCCGCCAGGACCAGGGCCACCGGCCCCTTCACCAAGACCGCCAGGGCCAGGGCCAGGTAGGCCCAGGGCCACAGGCGCGGCCGCTCCCGGCTCAAGGCCAGGTATCCCAGGGCCAGGGACAAATTCAGGAAAAAAGCAAAGACCATATCCAGGGTGAGAATCCGAGCCAGGATGATATAGCCCCCGCAGGTGGCCAGCACCATGGCCCCCCAGAAACCCTGACGCTCCCCCCACAGGGACCGTCCCAACCCATAAGCCAGGAATACCCCGGCCAGAGCCGCCAGGGCCGCGGGCAGGCGGGCGGCCCCCTCGGTTTGGCCAAAAACGGCAAAGCTCGCAGAAGTCAACCAATAGACCAGGGGGGGCTTTTCCAGATAGGGCGCCAGGTTGAGGTGGGGGATGAGCCAGCCCTTAAGAAGGAGCATTTCCCGGGCGATTTCGGCATAGCGGCCCTCATCCGGGTCCATGAGTCCAGGGACCCCCAGGCGGAGAAAAAACAGTCCCACTCCCACCAGGGTAAGAACTCCGAGATACGCTCGGGAACGCCAGGCAGTCGACAGGGACGGGGAGTGGGGCATGGGGGGCAATATGGGCAAAATTACCGGGAATTTTTTGCCAGGCTCGGGCCCGGCCACCTCTTAGATTCCTAAAAATTACAGTATTTGTCAATAGATATAGCATGGCCCGGTTGTTGCAAACCGACCTTTCAGGCCCCCTTTGGGGCTGTTTAAGATGTACCGGGGGTAAAAATATGGGTCCTGTGTCCCTGGCTGTGCAACCTGTGCCAACGCCAGCGCAGTCGCCGGCGCCCGGCGCGCCGGTCCTGGAGTGGCTTCCCCACAAGCGCTGGAATCCGTTCAACAGCAACAAACTCCTGGCCCACGTCTACCGCTGGCGCCTCATCCGCCGGGGCCGGCCCCTGCCGCCGCCGGTCCTCATTACCGTGGATCCCACCAATATCTGCAATTTTAACTGCGTGTGGTGCAATGCCGCCTATATTCGCCAAAACCGGCAAAGCTCCCTGTCCCTGGTGGCGTTGCGCAAGCTGGCGGAGTTTTTGCCCCGGTGGGGGGAAGGAAACCCGGATTTTCCTCCCGGCGTGGAGGCCTTGTGCGTGGCCGGCGGGGGCGAGCCTCTCCTCAATCCTCACACCCCGGAGTTCATCGACCGAGTCACGGCCCGGGGCATCCAGGCGGGCCTGGTGACCAACGGCGCCCGCCTGCTGGAGGCGGTGGATGCCCTCTCCCAGTGCACCTGGATCGGGGTTTCCGTGGACGCGGGCACCGACGCCACCTTCAACAGCCTCAAGGGCCTGCCGCCCGCCAGCACGGGGTTCTCCCGCATCACCGCCAACATCGCCGTCCTCATGGACTACGCCAGAAAGCACCACCACCGCCTGGGGCGCTCCCACCCTTCCTACGGGGTGAGCTACAAGTATCTCCTCTACAACCGGGACAATCTCGGGGAAATGTATCAGGCCGCCAAACTTGCCAAAGAAATCGGCTGCAAAAACATCCACTTCCGCCCTGCGGGCACTCCCTGGGACAAAATCGGCACTCCCGGGGAAATCACCTTTACCCCTGAGGACATCGAGCTTTTCCGGGAGCAGATCGCCCAGGTGCTGGAATTGGACGACGACACCTTCAGCGTCTACGGGGTGACCCACAAATTCAGTTCCCAATTCAGCCGGGCCAACTATTTCAGGCAGTGCCACGCCATCTTTATGACCGGGGTTATTGAGCCCGCCAGCGGCCCGGACCGCCCGGAGGACGCCTTCATCCTGGGGCTGTGCTGCGACCGGCGGGGCGACCCTAAACTGGAACTGGTGACGAACGCCACGGATTTCCAGGAGATCAACCGGGCCTGGGGCGGCAAACCCCACTGGCAAATGCACGACCGCATTCAGGTGGCCGAGGAGTGCCCCCGCTGCACCTATCAGCCCCATAACGAAATTTTTGAAGAAGTTATTTTAAACGACAGCATGACCTATAAATTTGTGTGATTTATCCAGAGGTTCTTATGAGAATCAGCGTTTTCGGCCTGGGGAAATTGGGCTTGTGCACCGCCGCCTGCCTGGCCGTCACCGGCCACCAGGTGACTGGCTTTGACGCCAATCCCCAAGTTTTGGCGGCCTTGCAGGCTGGGCAAAATCCCATCCAGGAAACCGGCCTGGACGAACTCTTGATCCGGGCCCGCCCCAATCTGAAATTCTCGCACGATCCCAAAGCCATAGTCCGGGACACGGAGATCAGCCTTATCATTGTGCCCACCCCCAGCCTGCCCGATGGCCGTTTCAGCACCCGCAGCGTGGAAGCGGTCCTGGGGAGCATCGGCCCGGTGCTGCGCCATAAAAACACCTTTCACGTGGTGGCTGTGGTCTCCACGGTGATGCCCGGCTCCGGCGACCAGATCTTTAAGCCCCTCCTGGAGGGGTTCTCCGGCAAAACCTGCGGCCGGGATTTCGGGCTGGTCTACAATCCGGAGTTCATTGCCCTGGGCTCGGTGATCCACAATTTCCTGAATCCCGACCTGGTGCTCATCGGCGCCTCAGATGCCCGCGCGGGGAACCTGATCCGGGAACTCTACCGGAGTTCCTGCCACAGCCAGGCCCACATTGCCGTCATGTCCCTCATCAACGCTGAAATTACCAAACTCAGCCTCAACTGCTTCGTGACCATGAAAATCAGCTTCGCCAATGAACTGGCGGCGCTGTGCGAGCAGGTGCCCGGGGCCGAAGCCGACGTCATTACCCAGGCCCTGGGCGCCGACAGCCGCATCGGCGGCAAAGGCCTCAAAAGCGGCCTGGGGTTCGGGGGGCCGTGCTTTCCCAGGGACAACCTGGCTTTCCAGGCTTTTGCCCAGGAGACCGGCCATGAGGTCAGACTGGCGCCCCAGGTGGTGAAGGTCAACCAGGGAATTCCCGAACGCCTGGCAAGGCTGCTGCGCCGCCAGGTCAGGGCCGACAGCCCCATCGCCCTGCTGGGGCTGGCTTATAAGCCGGAAACCCCCGTGGTGGAAGAGTCCCAGGCCGTTATCCTGGCCCAGGCCCTGGCCAAGGCGGGGTTTAAGGTCCAGGTTCACGATCCCCAGGCCCTGGATCAGGCCAGGGAAGTGCTGGGCGATAAGGTTAAGTATGGCGCCACCCCCCACGCCTGCGTGCAGGACGCGGCGGCCGTCGTTCTTCTGACCAATTGGCCCCAGTATGCCCGATTGGACTGGCCGGCCCTGGCCACCCTGGCCGGGCCCGCGCCCTTGCTGCTGGATTGCTGGGGAACGCTCCGGGGCAAAGATGTGGGCAGTTTTCGCTATCGCTGCCTGGGCATGGGCCCTGAAGCCCCCCAGGAGGAGCCGCTCTATGAACCGGCAGCCAACCTTTGATGAGGTGAGCATCGACCAGGTGGGGGCCTATTGGGACACCCGGCCCTGCAACCTGCGCCATTCCCCTCGGCCGGTGGGCTCAGCCGCTTATTTTGCCGAAGTGGAGGCCAGGAAATACCGGGTGGAGCCCCATATTCCCGCCTTTGCCGATTTTGCCCGCTGGCGGGGCAAAAAAGTCCTGGAAATCGGCTGCGGTCTGGGCACCGATACCATAAATTTCGCCCGGGCCGGGGCGAAGGTGACCGCGGTGGACCTCTCCCCGGCCAGTCTGGACCTGGCCCGCCGGCGGGCGGCGCTCGGCGGCCTGGACATCACCTTTTACCAGGGCAATGCCGAGGAACTCACCTCCTTGGTGCCCCTTGACACCTATGACCTGATTTACTCCTTCGGGGTCATTCATCACACGCCTAATCCCCGCCGGGTCATTGAGGAAATGCGCCGGTATCTGCACCGGGACAGTCTCCTCAAACTCATGGTCTACCACCGCCATTCCTGGAAGGTCGGCTGGATTCTCTTGAAATACGGCCACGGCGCCTTCTGGAAAACAGATGAGCTGGTGGCCCGCTATTCCGAGGCCCAGACCGGCTGCCCCATTACCTATACCTACACCAGGAAATCAATAACGGAGCTGCTGGCTGGCTTTGAGATTCTCTCCACCTCGGTGGAGCACATTTTCCCTTACAAAATTGCGGACTATGTCCGATACCGCTACACCAGGGTGTGGTATTTCCGGTATCTGCCCGCCTGGCTTTTCCAGTGGTTGGAAAGGCGGTGGGGCTGGCATCTCTGCGTCACGGCTCAATTGCCCAAGGATAATCTGGTCGGCCTATGAAAAATTTTCTCCTCATCAACCCCCATTACACGATGCGCCACCCACCCTTAGGGTTGGGATACCTGGCCAGTTACCTCAATGCCTATTACCCCGGACGCTACCGGTTCAGGCTGGTGGATTACGCCTGGCAGACCGACCGGGATTTGGAAACTGCGCTGGCTGAGTTTCCCCCTGATCTGGTGGGCCTCACCGCCACCACCAACACCTTTTTGGAAGCAAGGCG
>JBAQHL010000546.1:0-4248 GCA_049288295.1 Desulfobaccales bacterium | reverse complement strand
GACCTACAAAGCATGAAAAATTGGGGAGAGCCCCGCCCTTTTGAAAGGCGCCACCTGAAGGCGGGATGCGCTTCGCTTTCCCGCCCTACGGCTCTCATCATCAGAGAGACGCTAAGGATATTTAACTGTTTTTTTACTGCGCCCTCATATCAAGGCAGAATTCTCTTTTTGGGGCCATGATCGCACTGGTCAAAAGGGTGGGTTCATGCTTATCTTAACCAGCTTATCCCAAGTTTCGGAGTCATCCCATGTCCACTGAGACCCTGACCCTGGCCCAGGAACCGGAGGGCGCCCCCCCCGAAGACCGCCTGGGCGGCACCAAAGAAATTTATTCAGAGCTTTGGCGCCTGTCCGCCGGCAAGCGGGGCGCAATTTTTGTGGCCCTGGCACTTCTTTTGGCTGGCCAGATCATCAAGTTATTCGTGCCGTATCTGGCGGCCCAGGCCATCAACCTGATCCAGGTGGCGGGACCGAATTATTTACGGGACGCAGGTTATTATCTTCTCGCCGTCTTTGGGGCCTTTGTCCTGAGTTGGGCCTTGCACGGGCCAGGAAGGATCTTTGAACGCAAACTGGCCATCCACATCAGGCAAAATCTGGCGGATGAACTCACCGCCAAACTCATGATGCTGCCCCTGGCCTGGCACGAGGACAACCATTCCGGGGAAATCACCCACCGCGTGGAAAAGAGCACCCATGCCCTGTACGACTTCGCCCAGACCCAGTTTATTTATGTGCAAAACATCGTCAGCCTCGTCGGCCCCATTATTGCCCTGTTCATCCTTTCCAAGGTGACGGGTCTGGCGGCCCTCATCGGCTACGCCTTCATCGCCCTAATCATCATCCACATCGACCGGGGCATGATGCGCCTGGCGGTGGTGGAAAACGCGGCGGAACGGCGCTATCAGGCCGCGCTGGTGGACACCCTGGGGAACATCGTCTCCGTTTTCGCTTTGCGCCTGGAGGAGGCCACCCGGCGCCTGCTCAATTCCCGGCTGGCCCGGGTGTTCCTGCCGATCAAGCGCGCTATCGTGCTCCAGGAGGTCAAATGGTGCGCGGTGGACTTGCTCAACGCCGCACTGTGGTGCTCCCTGGTGGCCCTGTACGCCTGGCTGGCCCGCCGCGGCGATGGTGGCGGGGCCGCGGCGTCCACCCTGATGATCGGCAGTGTCTTCATGGTGTTTCAATACACCCAGCAGGCCGGCGGGGTTATCAGCGCCATTGCTGCGTTTTACCAGATGTTTACCCGGCACCAGGCTGACTTTGCCAGCGCCGCGCCCATCCTGGAGGCCCCCATCGACGCCTCCCGCCTGGAGCCTACCCCTCCCGAAGTGCAGGAGCCCCTCAAGGATTGGGGCGCGCTGGCGATAAACAACCTGACCTTTACCCACCTGCACAGCCGCTCTCAAGGCCCGGTCCTGGATGATGTTTATCTCAGGCTGGAAAGGGGGAAACGCCTCGCCCTGGTGGGAGAAAGCGGCTCGGGCAAAAGCACCCTCATGCGCACCCTGGCCGGACTTTACCAGGCCCAGCGCATTCATATTGACGTTGATGGGCGGCCTTTTCCGGCATTAAGGGACCTCAAGGACATCGCCACCCTGATCCCCCAGGAAGCGGAGATTTTCGAAGACACCCTCCGGCAAAACCTGACCATGGGCCTGGCCTGCCCACCCGAGGCCCTGGACGCGGCCATTGAGGCGGCCTCGCTCCGGCCCATTATTGCCACCCTGCCCCAGGGTCTGGAGACCACCATCGTGGAACGGGGAGCCAACTTCTCCGGCGGCCAGAAACAGCGCATCGCTATGGCCCGGGGTCTCATTGCGGCCCGGGATTCCTCCGTGCTTTTTTTGGATGAGCCCACTTCCAACCTCGACGCCATCACCGAGGCCTCGGTTTATGAAAAGATCTTCCGATTGTTTGCGCGGGCCTGCGTGGTCTCTTCCGTGCACCGGCCCCATTTGCTGGCCCGCTTCGACGAGGTGGTGTTCATGGAGTACGGGCGCATTATCGACGTGGGCACGGCCCATGATCTGGAAAGGCGCCAGCCGGCCTTCCGGATCTCCCTGGAGAAGGCCGCGGCCACCCGGGATGAGACCGAGACGGTCATAGCTTAAGGGGAACAGGGTAGGGGTAATACCACTTTTCTCGTGAATTGCAGCAAACCTGGAGCCGCGAGGCTCAAGCCTGCGTTTGGGCATGGCAAGCCATGCTACAGGAAAATTTTCGTTCTCACCCCCAGTTTAAAGGCGGAATGCGCTTTGCTTTCCCGCCCTACGGTCCTACGGTCCTTAGACAGGTCGTAGAGTTCGGTTTTGCCCGGCAGGGTGGCCCATTGAAAAAGCTTCCAGTTGCCTTTACGGATGGCGCCGCGGCCGGCCCTCCCGGCCATAAAGTTCCAAGCTTTGCCGCCTTTATTGACTCATCTTGGTCAAACCGAAGGTCAGGGTGGCAAAGAAGGATTGCCCGTTGAGGCGGTTGGTGGTGGACAATTCATCGTAATACCGCAGGCTCAGGCCGATGGGACGTTTACCGATCATGCCGTTAAAGGTGAGGCAGGGCCCGATGGCCAGGGCCTGCCCCTGAAAGGCCCCGAGCCTGGCCCCGGGGCCGCTGTCCCCGGTTACCTGCTGATAGAAAAAGCCGGCCAGGCCCACCGCAAACCACTTGGTGAAATGCTGACCCGCAAACCATTCTATATGCAGTTCCTGGCCGGTGAGGTATTTGGTGGCATAGTTGCGCAGGTTAATGGTGTATCCCATGGCCATGGACAATTCCGTACCGATTTTGGGGTTTAGCCAGGTGACCGCCACCATGGGCTCCACGGCCCAGCGGTTCAGGCCGGTGTTGAGCACCCGGTCGGAGTTGTAATCCCCCACGGGAACATAGATATTGCCGTAGGCCATGATATGCAAGTTGTTCTTGTGCCAGCCCAGGATGATGGGGGTCACCGTCAGGTCGCTCACACTGGTGCGGTCGCCCTCCCGGGACTTGCTGATGATATTGGCAAACTCCGCCTTCCCTTTGATGAAGGTGTTGGCCACGGCCCCCCAGATGACGGCCAGGCCGTAGTTGGCCCCGAAAATCTTGTTGGGGGAGACATAGGTGAAGTTAATCAGGTCGATGAGATAGCGGCCGCGGATATCGGCCTCGATGCGCTTGGCCAGGGGTATTTGAGGGGACGTCCCCTGATAGGCGTAAAAATCATTGCGCAGGTAAAAACCGGGGGGCGGCATAAAGCCCGCCATGGAGCTGTTGTAGCCCAGGGGATAGACGCCCAAACCGTTCTCCGCAGCCTGGGCGGACGGCGCCGGCAGCAATACCGCCAAGGACACCATGACCAGCAGGACTTTTATAAAAAACAGTGAATACCAAAGCTTGCCATTCATACTATTCTCCTTTCCCAGTGTTGCCCCCGACCGACTCACTTGCTTTTCTCTTGAGAGATGACCTGCTTCAACCCCGGTGGGAATTTTAACCAGGGATAACCCTTGCTCCCCAGGTCATAGCCGCGATTGAACAGTTGATTCATATAGTTGCGGTCAAACTCCTCTTTTCTGGACACGGTGAAGTCCTCAGGGATATAGGCGAGATTAAAATCAATCCGGTCTATTTTGCTCAAGGTGTAAATCCGGTAAAGGTCTCCCACCCCCTGGTACTTGATAATGGTGCTCATGGCCCGTGAGGTGATGCTTTTGAGTCCTGCCTCTGTTATGCCCCACTCGGGTTTGACCTTGCTGTTCCGGACCACAAAGAGCCGGAGCGGCCGGGGTTTCATATCCTTGCTTACGGTCTGGGCCCTCACATCTTTAGGCCTGAAGGTGTATTCATAGGTGATGATTTCGGCCACCGTGCCCCCGTCCACGTGCAGTTCGTCATACTTTTTGCCGCCCGCTTCCACCTCGAGGTACTGCGGCGGGAACATCACGGGGATGGCGGCCGAGGCCAGCATGATCTGGCGGAACAACTTGCCGGCATTCGGCTGGCCGCTGGCGGCAATGGCCCCCATGTCCCAGATGACCAGGCGCTGGGCATCCAGGTTGGTAGTGCCGATGAACAGGCGCCGGCCCTTCTTGTGCTCGGCGGCAATGTCCGCCAGCATCTTGTCATCCACATATTTGGCAGCCAGCCTGGCCAGGGGCAGGGTGTCGGCGATGGAATCGGAACGGAGCATTTTCAGGAAGCCGCGTACCTGATAAATGTCTTTGGTATCGATGGTGGTATAGATTTCTTTGAGCTTGGCGTCATACG
>JBAQHL010000545.1:0-3063 GCA_049288295.1 Desulfobaccales bacterium | reverse complement strand
GTGCAGGGCGACTGCAGCCTGTCGGGAGATTGGTATTCCACCGGGGAGTTGCCGGGTGAGGAACAGTCCCTGGTGGTTAAAACGGACCGGGGTCTTTTAGTCCTGGTCGGCTGCTCTCACCCGGGGGTGGGGGAAATTTTCAAAGCCGCTTCCCGTTTCGGCCAGGTGACGGCCCTGGTGGGTGGACTCCACGGCTTCAAGGATTTTGACCTGCTGGCGGGCCTGGACCTGGTCTGTCCCTGCCACTGCACCAAGTTTCAAGCGGACATTTTCACCCTGTACCCGAAAACCACGGTGAGAGGCGGGGTCGGCAGGGTGCTGGAGTTTTGACGAAAATTGACAAAAGGGAGGCGGTCGTGAAAGGAAAACACGAACACAAGCATTTGCATGCCCACGAGCACACGCACGTGCACAGCCATGAACACCCCCACGGCAATAGTGTGCACCGGCATGAGCATGCCCACAACCACACCCACGGACATCTTCACGAGCATTCCCCCGAGCGCGTTCAAGGGGGCGATGCCCACCTGCACGGACACGAGCACAAGAGCGAGCACGGCTCCCACGAGCATGAGCATCCGGCCCATGACCTGGGGGTTAACGATTATTCTCACGAGAACCCTCAGAAATGACGGACAGATTTCAGTGGTTGGCTATCCCGGAGCACCCCTGGAGAAAGCCGTTCCAACCTGCAACCGGGGAAGGGGTATCAGCGGCTGGGGCCCTTATAATCATGACGGCCGGTGGCCTTTCCTGGATGGGCCCGGCATCCCTGGACAAGGTCTGAATCAGACGGATTCAAAGGGTGCCATGACCATGGACGCAGGAGAACGTCTCGCCCTGACTTCGGTGGCGGTAAATATTTTTCTCACGGGCCTGAAGTATTTTTTAGGAGTGTTTTCCGGCAGTTTGGCCCTCCTGGCGGACGCGGTGCATTCCACCGCGGATCTGGTCTCATCGGCCGCAATCTGGGCCGGGTTGCGCATATCCCGCCGCAAAACCAGGCGGTTCCCTTACGGGCTTTATAAGGTGGAAAATCTCGTGGCCCTGATTGTCGCTGGCCTGATTCTTCTGGCCGGCTATAAAGTCCTCATGAGTGTCTTTGAGACCGAGGAAAAGATACAGGTAGAACGGCTGCCCTACGCCATCGCCGGGGTAAGTCTTATCCTGGTGATAGTTTATCTTTTTTCCCGCTATGAATTGAAAGAGGCCAAGGCCCTCAACTCACCGAGCCTGACGGCCGATGCCCGGCAGTTCACGGCGGACTGGTTTTCTTACGGTTTGCTCCTTTTGAGCCTTACCGGTTCGTATTTCGGCGTGCAGGCGTATGTGGGCCTCACGATCCCTTTGGATAAAATCGCCGCCCTGCTGATTGTGGTGCTCATTGCCTGGATGGGATTACGCATTGCAGGGGACGGCATCCGGGTTCTGCTGGATGCCTCGGTGGATTACCCAACCCTGAACACCATCCGGGACCTTATCCTTTTGACTCCCCAGGTAAGCAAGGTCAATAGTCTTATGGGGAGGAGTTCGGGGCGCTTCAAATTCATCGAAGCGGACCTGACTCTTAAGGTGAGAGACCTGGAGAAGGCTCACTTTGTGGCGAACCAGATCGAAAATCGCATCAAGGCCCAGATTCCACACGTTGACCAGGTTTTGGTCCATTACGCGCCGCTCCAAAAGGCAACCCAGGTCATCGCCATGCCGGTGACGGAGGATCGGGCGCAACTGTCGGAGCATTTTGGCGAGGCCCCCTATTTCCTGGTGCTCACTTTGGGAACCCGGGACAACAGACTGCTGGAAGAAAAGTTTTTGGCCAATCCTCACCGGTCGGTCAAGACCGGCAAGGGCATTCAGGTAAGTGAATGGCTGGTCAGTCAAGGGGTGGATGAAGTGATTGCCGCCAAAAGCTTCGAGCACAAAGGGCCGCACTATGTCTTCGCGGATGCCGGGGTAGCCATGCAGCACACTGACATAAAGGATATCGCTCAGATCAAAGCCGGACTGCTGGCTCCGGCTGAGGAGAAGAAACCCCAGCCCAGGCTCAACTAAGATACCTGCAGCCTATGTTTTCGGGACTCGGCTATGAAGCGGACAAAGAAACCTGATGTGGCAAAATCGCCTTCAAAATTAACAGATTGGCCGCACTTCATCATCCAGAGCATGGCCGACGGGGTGATTACCGTGGACGGCGAGATGCACGTCACGGATATTAACCGCGCCTGCGAAAGACTCACGGGCTTCAGCCGGCAGGAGGCCCTGGGCCGGTATTGCGGGGAAATTCTGCAGAGCAGCATGTGCGGCCGGGAATGCCCCTTGAAAATGGCCATGAGCACAGGCGAGATCATTTCCCGGGAAGCTATGCTCACCAACCGTCATGGCCAAAAAATTGAGGTTATGCTTTCCGCTTCAGCCTTGAGAGACGACCACGGGAACCTCCTGGGAGGAGTGGAGACCTTCAGGGACATTGCCCCTCTTAAGCACCTGGAAAACGAAAGGCGCCAATTGGTGGGCATGTTCGCGCATGACCTGAAAGCGCCGGTGGTGGGAGTGACCGGCCTTTTGAACCGCCTCCTTCAGGGCAAAGCGGGAGCCCTAAACCCGGACCAGACAACCTATCTGGAAACGGTCTACCTTGAAATGCAGCGACTGGAGACCCTCATCACCAATTTCCTGGAATATTCCCGCCTGGATCTGCACATCATTACCCCGGTGATGAGCGCCATCCAGGTGGAAAAGGAATGCCAGGAGGTCATCAACCGCCTGCAATCCCAGGCAGAGGAGAAGGGCATTACCCTGCAGGTGGAATACCCTCAGGACATTATCGTTCTCCAAGCCGATCCCATCTTGTTTCAACGGGTCCTGTGCAATCTTATCGGCAACGCCCTGAAGTATTCCCCGCCCCGGACCACCGTCACTCTGGAGGTGCGTGATGTGGGTGAGGAAGTGCGGTTTGCCGTCATGGACCAGGGGCCGGGCATCGATGCCCAGGATCTGCCCCATCTTTTCGATCTCCTCTACCGGGGCAAAAGCTCAGGGCAGGAAAGCGGCCTGGGACTGGGG
>JBAQHL010000544.1:0-2832 GCA_049288295.1 Desulfobaccales bacterium | reverse complement strand
GCGAAGCCGACCGCCTGGTGACCTTTCTCACCCCGGCCCGGGGCCGCCTCACCGGGGTGGCCAAGCACGCCCGCAAAAGCAAAAGGCGCTTTGCCCATTGTCTTGAACCGCTGAACCGGGTCAACCTCTTCCTGTCTGAGCGGCCCCGGGGCGATCTGGAATTTTTGGAGAAGGGCGAGGCGGTGCGGTCTTTCCTGGCTTTGCGCCGGGACCTCACCCGATTAGGAGCCGGGGCTCTCCTGGCGGAGGCGGCTGCGGAGATGGCTAGCCCTCCAGAAGCCACCGCCGTGATATTTTCCGCCCTGGAAACCGCGCTCAGCCTCCTGGACGAGGGGGCGCCCCCGGATTCTCTCCTGCCGGTCTTTTTCTTGCACCTTTTACGGATAGGCGGCTACGGCCTTAGCCTGCACCGCTGCCGGGCCTGCGGGCAGGAGCCCCAACCGCCCCTGGTGGTAAGCCTTCCCCAGGGGGGGGTGCTTTGCGGCGCCTGTGCCCGGACTGCGCCTTCGCCCCAGGTCTCCCTCAACCCCGGTGTCTGGAAACTTCTGCGCCTGGCCCAGGAGCTTCCCCCGGAAAAACTGGGCCGCCTGCGCTTTCCCCCCGGCCAGCAGAACCAGGGATTGGGCCTGCTGCGCCTTTTCATGCGCCACCACCTGGGCCGGGACCTGAAGGCCTGGGCCTTTTGGGACAAGGTGGCTTTCCCGTCAAAAAAGGAGGCCCAGGTCTCCGGCCGGTGAATATACTTGGGGGCACAGGCGTTCTCACCTGTGCATCCCCATCTTTTGCGAACCGAATTTTTATGGTGCTTAGAACGCACCTTACACAACCCTCAATAGGCAACCTGAGATGACCCAGTCCCTGCTCTTGAAGCCCGAAACCGTTTTCATCGTATCCGTATTTCTTGCTCTCTTTCTCCTGGAAACCCTCATACCCTTGCGTCGCCCCAAACGGCCCCGACGCAGCCGGGTTCTGGTGAACCTCCTCATCACCGGCCTTTCCTTCGGGGTAGGCGGAGCCGTGCTGCGCCCCCTGGCTCTCTTCGGGGTGGCTGCTCATGCGGAAACCCACCAGTTTGGCCTCCTGCCCTGGGCCGGTCTGCCTTTCTGGGTCCAATTCGGCCTGGGTTTTTTGTGGATGGACCTGACCTTTTACTGGTGGCATCGAATCAACCACGTCTATCCCTTGCTGTGGCGCTTCCACAATGTCCACCATATCGACCCGGACATGGATGTCTCCACGGCCTTCCGCTTCCACTTCGGCGAAACTTTCTATTCTACGGCCTTTCGGGTATTGCAGGTGGGGGTGGCGGGGATTATCCCCTTCACCTATCTTCTGTACGAGCTCATTTTCAACATCAGCACCATGTTTCACCACAGCAACCTGCGCCTCCCCTTGGCCCTGGAGCGCTGCCTCAACAAAATCATTGTCACCCCCAGGATGCACGGCCTGCACCACTCTGCCGTGGGGCCCGAGACCAACTCCAATTACTCCGTGGTTTTTCGCTGGTGGGATTATCTCCACAAAACCCTGCGGTTGAACGTGCCCCAAAAAGAGGTGGTCATCGGGGTACCGGGCTACCTCCTGCGCCGGGACAACACCCTTTTCCGCCTCATCGCCATGCCCTTTGCCCGGCAGCGCCCCTATTGGCGGTGGCCCAGCGGCAAGTCCTCCATCCGCCAGGCAGGCGAGGTGACGGACCCCACCGTCATGGTGCCCTGAATGAGAGGCGTTTTCGCAAAAAGCCTTACTATCATGGGGACATACCCCAGGAGACCAACCATGCCGCTCAGAGACAAACACCCCCCTGAGCCCTTCACTGCCCGGGTAATGATGGAAACTCCCCTGGGGCTTGTCCTCATGACCTTTTCCGACATGGGGCTGCAGAGACTGGATTTTCCAGAGGATAGATCCCTTTTCCAGGAAAAGGCTGTGGCGCACACCCCGGAAGCAATTCCTGTCCCGGAGAAAATTCTGGAAGATTGGCGCAACCGGACAATTGAGGCTCTGGAAGGATATTTTGCTGGAAAATTGGTGTCTTTTGAGAACCTGATCCTCGACGTGCTGGGAACCACCTTTTACGTGCGGGTCTGGCAGGAACTCCGCCGGATTCCCTACGGGGAGACGGTCTCCTACCAGAGACTGGCCCGGCTCCTGGGAAAACCACAAGCAGCCCGGGCCGTGGGCCAGGCTTGCGGGGCCAATCCCCTCCCCCTCATCATCCCTTGCCACCGGGTTATTGCCGCCAACGGCTCCCTGGGCGGCTTCAGTTCCGGCCTGCCTCGTAAACGCTGGCTCCTCGAACATGAGCAGGTGAGGCTGGGGAAAGTCTCGGCAAGGTAGGTGATGGTCCTATCCCATGTAGGGTGTGTTTCACGCCCCAACTTTGGCTCATAAGACGCCAGGCTCCCCTCATCTCGCCCCAACCTCCTGTTACGAAAAGTTCCGAGTTTTGAGTTTCGAGTGTAGGGTGCGGTTTACGCACCATGATTTCTGGTTTTGGCGGGGGGGACTCCCGCCCTTGCTTGCTTCTTTCCTAAGCACGGTAGGATGGGCTTCCAGCCCGTCTAAACACGGGCAGGATGCCCGTGCTACCGGTCAAACTTGGGAGCACAGGCGTCCCCCCTGTGACACAGGCAAGATGCCTGTGCTCCCGGATAAACATGGCTTAGAAAGAGACAAAGGTTCGGGCGCGACTGTCTTGAAAAGTTTTTATAGGGCGGCCCATTCCCGTCACAACCGGCTGATGGCGTGCACGGCACGCCCTATGACCTCTGTGAGGATACTCGAGGCGGGCGGGGACGCCCGCCCTACCGACTTTTCATGCTTTACGGG
>JBAQHL010000543.1:0-1768 GCA_049288295.1 Desulfobaccales bacterium | reverse complement strand
CGTAAGGCAATGTCGCCCCGGAACTTATCCAGCCTGGTTTGGGCCGCCAGGGTGGGGCACACCGCTACACAGGAGCCGCAGCTCACGCAGGCGTTGTTGGGAATCATGTAGGGCGTGGCCACATGCTTGGTCACACCCCGGGAGCCGAAGGAAATGGCCTTGGCTCCAACAATCTCCTCACAGACCCGGATGCACAGACCGCAGCGCAGACATTCCTCCTCCGGATCTTCAACAGTGAACCGGGTGGAGGCCACGCCCAACTCCCGGGCTATCTTCCTGATTTCCGGTGAGGCCGGGCAGGCGGCCAGGAGCATTTCTATGACCCAGCGGCGGCCATTTAGGACCCGGTCTGAGTTAATGAGAACCTCCATGCCCTCCTGGGGATGGCTGAAGCACGAAGCCATCAAACGTTGAGCGCCGTTTTGCCGGACCTCCACCATGCACAGGCGGCAGGCCCCCACGGGTTGCAGGGCTTCGTGGTAGCACAGGGTGGGGATGTAGAACCCGTGATGCCTGGCGGTGTCCAGAATGGTCCAACCCTCCATGGCTTGCACCGGTTGACCCTCTATGGTGAAGTTGATCAACCCTGCTTGTGCCTGCACCGTTTCAGGCGATTTAATTTTGGCCGGCGTGGTCTTCCCTTTTTTCTTGGCAGGTTTATTCATGGGCTCACCCCCTATTCCACGATCACCGCATCCACCGGGCACTCGTCATAACACATGCCACAGCGGATGCAGAGACTGCTGTCAATGGTGTGGAGCTTCTTTTTAGCGCCACTGATGCACTGCTGCGGACAAATCCGGGCGCAAACCTGGCAGCCGTTGCAGATTTCCGGGTCGATGCGGTAGGTGATTAGGTCCTTACACACCCCGGCCGGACACCTGTGCTCCGCCAGGTGAGCCATATATTCATCCCTGAAATACTTCATGGTGGTGAGCACCGGGTTGGGCGCCGTGCCCCCCAGGGCGCACAGGGAAAAATCCTTGATGGCCTGGCCCAAACTCTCCAATTCCGCGAAGTCATCGGCTGTGCCCTGGCCCTTGGCGAATCTGTCCAGGAACTCCAGCATGGCCTTGAGCCCAAGCCGGCAGGGCAGACATTTGCCGCAGGACTCCTCCTCCAGAAAGTGCAGAAAGTAGCGGGCCACGTCCACCACGCAGTCCCGCCGGTCCATGACGATCATGCCTCCTGAACCCATCATGGAACCCACCTTGGTGAGGGAATCGAAGTCCACCGGCGTGTCTTTGAGCGTATAGGGGATGATGCCCCCCGAGGGCCCCCCGGTTTGCACCGCCTTGAAGCCCTCCTCGCCCGGGACGCCCCCCCCGATATCCTCGATAATCCTGCTCAGGGGAATGCCCATGGGAACTTCCACAAGACCGATGTTGTTCACCTTGCCCACCAGGGAAAAAATCTTGGTGCCCGTGCTGTGAGGAACGCCGATGCCGGCAAACCACTTGGCGCCCTTGTCTATAATCATGGGCACGTTGGCCCAGGTTTCCACGTTGTTGATAATGGTGGGCCGGCCCCACAAACCTCTCTCCGCCGGATAAGGCGGTCTGGGGATGGGTTCGCCGATGCGGCCGTCCAGAGAGGCGATGAGAGCGGTTTCCTCTCCGCAGACAAAGGCGCCGGCCCCCCGGTTTATCTGGATGTCGAAATCAAAGCCGCTGCCCAGGATGTTTTTCCCCAATAAACCCAGGGACCTGGCCTGGTCGAGGGCGATCTGCAGGTGGCGGATGGCCACGGGATATTCCAGGCGCACATA
>JBAQHL010000542.1:0-1535 GCA_049288295.1 Desulfobaccales bacterium | reverse complement strand
GGTGTAGATTACCCTGCGGAAACCATTACCAAAGCATTGGCTGAAGCACTTGGACCGAGACTCTACAGGTCGCTGCAAAACGCTACCGATAAAGTCGTCTACCTAGTGGATAGCACGATCGGATCGCTTGACGAGGTCAAGAATAAAATGATTAAGGCTTTCAAGGAGGTGTATCCGGAAGAGGTCTTTTTAGATTTCAAACCTCTTGATGAGACTGACAACAAGCATCTGCAGGATGATGGCCTCCAACCCTTGGCTTCTGACTATCCTCAAGGCACCCCATGAGTCTCTCCTTGAACAGAAGGCACCATGGACCTTAGCTCCCTCCCCTCCTCCATAATTCCACCCTAACCCTCATAGAGAGGCCGAAAAGGCTATCCGTTGGCCAGAATCGGCTATTAATAACCTTTGTCTCCATCCCCAAGAAATGTCTGAACCCCCGCACCGCCTTGGTCCCTGATCCAGGTTCCCATTTCCCTTATTCCCGCCTCAAGCAAGCGCCTGGCCGCAGGAAGGCGCCCGGGAATTTCCTGGGGCTTGGTTCCCAGGCACAGCCGTGAGAGCATTTCCCGAGGGTCATCCTCCCAGGTTTTCAGGGCCAGGCACAGGGCCCTAAGATTGCGGCCCTTCACCCGGTGGCGCAAAACCTCTTCCCCGGCCAGGACATCCGTCCGATAGTCCTGGCCCCGGTCCCAGCCCAGGCGGTGCAGCGCCGCCCGGCGCACCAGGCAGGGGTAGCAATAGCCGCAGGCCCCGGCGGGTTCTTTGCGCCAGCGGCCCGCCACCGGCCGGGCGCAGGAAATGCTTAAAGGGGCCAATTTTTCCAGCAAGGCCAGATTGCGGCACTGGGCTACCATTTCTCCCTTGGTCAGACTGACATAGGGATTTTTCAATTCCTGAAAAATGCCGGCCTCCCTCCACAAGGCCACCAATGCCGCCAAAAAATGGGGGTGGGTGGTGCGGGTGCTGTACGTTCCCAGGCGGTTTAAGGTCAGGGGCGGGTTGAGGCTGATCCAACCGTTTTCGGGGATGAAAAGGGGAACCCGGCCGGAAAAGGCGGCAGCCGCGGTTAAACCCAAAGCTACATAGAGGAGGGAGCGGCTCCGCAGGCTGAGTTCCGGCCCTTCGAACTGCACTCGCGCCGCCAGGTGATGAAGCCGCTTCGGACCATAATGCTCCATGAGGACCTGGGCCAAGGCTTGTTGGCTGGAAGCCAACTGACCGTAGTCAGAGTGGCTCACCAACACCAGCCGATGGCCTTCTTCCAGGAGGTCGATGGCCCCGGTGAGGGAGTCCAACCCCCCTGAAAACAGGGCCGCCACGGTGGGCTGCCAATCATGGGGCCAGGTGCCCGCAAGTTGCAGATCAACCGGGGACTCCCGGGGCCTGATGGTCCAGGCGTCGCCGGTGAGGAAGTGGAGAAGCTTCCCCAAATCGGTAGCCAACCCGGCCCAGGCCGGGGTAGTGGGGATATCCAAGACGAGTTCCCGGGTCCAGGCGTCCGGTTGGAGGGCCCGGGGCGCCAGTTTATCCGC
>JBAQHL010000541.1:0-9591 GCA_049288295.1 Desulfobaccales bacterium | reverse complement strand
CTGCCCAGATGAGGACGCCTGGGCCACCAAGTTTTTTCCCTATTTTAAGAGAGCCTGAAACTTATTTCAAAACTCAACCTGAGGCTCTAAAGAAGGTATCCACAGGAGAAAGTTGGGATGGGTGGGTTTTAAGTCCCCCTTTGTTAAAGGGGGATATAGGGGGATTATTAAGGGGTTATATAATCCCCCCTGCCCCCCTTTAGAAAAGGGGGGATTGATTATTCCCTGTTCAACTTTTGACTGGACTGATCAAGATAACGCTGAAAATTACGCCTGGCAATGCTAACACGGTTCATGAACGGCCGGCCAGGAAGTTTTCCAGGCTGACCCGGTTCTCCACATTGAAGAAGCGGTCCTCCGGCTCCTGGGGCAGGATTTTGCGCACCAGGCCCTTGAGGACGTTTTTGGGACCCACCTCAACCCAGGTATCCACACCGGTGTTTTTCAGGTTCAGGATGAGTTCGGCCCAGCGCACCGGGGAGGTGAGCTGCCGGGACATGGCCTGGCGCAGGCCTTCGGGGTCGGCTGCGGGCAGAGCTGTGGCATTGAGATAAACCGGCAGGCGGGGGGCCTGAAAAGTCAGGGTGGCCAGAAACGCGGTAAAGTCCGCCGAAGCACCAGCCATGAGGGGGGAGTGCCAGGCGCCCGACACCTTGAGGGGCACCACCCGGGCGCCGGCGGCCTTGGCAGCATCCGCGGCCCGGGCCACCATTTCTTTCCCCCCGGAAATGACCGTCTGCTCCGGGGTGTTGAAGTTGGCCAAGGCCAGGGGACCCTCGGCCATGAGAGGTGTGAGAATTTCCGCCAGTTTTTCCGGGGGCAAGCCGATGACTGCGGACATGGCCCCGGGGTGGAGCTCCGCCTCCCGCTGCATGAGGCGGCCCCGCTCCCGCACCGCCTTCAGGGTGTCTCCGGGACTCAAGACCCCGGCGGCGCTCAGGGCGCTAAATTCCCCCAAGCTGTGACCGCAGACCGCCACCGGCAACACCCCGGCTTTGGCCAGGGCCTGCTGCAGGCAAAGATTGACCACCGTGACCGCGGGCTGAAGGTTCACGGTTTCGGTGAGTTCCTCCATGGGCCCCTGAAAGCACAGGCGCTTCAGCGGCAGCCCGGTGACTTCCTCGGCCAGTTCAAACAATTTTTGGGCGGCCTTGTCGGTGTCGAACAAGTCCTGGCCCATGCCCACATATTGAGAACCCTGTCCCGGGAAAAGAAAAGCGATTTTAGTCACGTGTCAACCTCGCATGATAGAGGCCGGTAGGACGGGCTTCCAGCCCGTCCAGGCACGGGCAGGATGCCCGTGCTACCAACCGCCATTCGGGGGAGCGCAGGCTTTCAGCCTGTGTTGCACAGGCAGGATGCCTTTGGTCCCGGTCAAGCTTTTTAAGGGTCTTGAGAGAATCTCTGGCTCAACCGAAACTGCCTGAAAGGTTCAAAGGAGGCGCAGGTGAGCACTGCCCTTCAAGGTGTCAATCAAGCCGCACATGCTTACAACCCCAGGTAAGTGCGGCGGATTTCGTCGTTTTTGAGGAGCTGGCGGGACTCGCCCTCGAGACTGATGCGCCCCTGGCTCAGGACATAGGTGTAGTCGCTCACCCCCAGGGCCATGGCCACATTCTGCTCCACCAGGAGCATGGTAAGTCCCTGCTTTTTCAGTTGAATGAGGGATTCAAACAGGGTGAGGGCCAACAGGGGAGATAAGCCCAGGGAAAGCTCATCAATAATGATCACTTCGGGTTGGGCCATGAGGCCCCGGGCCACGGCAACCATCTGCTGTTCGCCGCCGCTGAGGCTGCCCGACTTTTGTTGGCGGCGTTCCCCCAGGCGAGGGAAAAGGGTGAAGACCCGGTCCAGGTTCTCCCGGAAATGGGCCCGGGAGCGGGGCGGGAAAGCACCCATCTCCAGATTTTCCAGGACCGTCATGTCCGAAAACAGTTGACGCCCCTCGGGCACCAGCACCAAACCGGCCTTGGCCCGGGAATGGGCAGACTGCCGGGTCAGATCCTGGCCCTGAAAGGTGATGCTGCCCTGCCAGGGGCGCAAAAGGCCCATAACCGTCCTGAGGAGCGTGCTCTTGCCCACCCCGTTGGACCCCACCAGGGTGGTGAGCTTGCCCTTCTCCAATTTGAGGGAGGTCCCCCAAAGGATTTGCACTTCTCCGTAACCCGAGGTTACATCCTGGACTTCAAGCATTGCCATGGTTGGTTTTTCCCTATGATGAGAGGAAAGTGATGAAAATGAATTACCCTTCCAACAAACGCTGGGTTAATTGGGGGTCCCCCAGGTAGGCCTCGATAACCTGTGGGTTGTTCACCACTTCCTGAGGCAGTCCCTGGGCGATGAGTTCGCCGTAATCCAAAACCAGGATCCGGTCGGAGACGTTCATCACTGCCTGCATGACGTGTTCGATCATGAGGATGGAGGTGCCGTTGTCCCTGATCTGCCGGATGGTATCCAGCATGGGGTTGATCTCCGAGGGGTTTAGACCTGCCAGCACCTCATCCAGGAGAATGAGGTAGGGCTGGGACCCCAGGGCCCGGGCCATTTCCAGACGTTTCTTCTCGGCGACATTGAGGTTGCCGGCTGGAAGACCGGCCTTTCCTGCCAATCCCACCTGGGCCAGAACATCGTCGGCAACCTGAGCGGCCTTGGCCAGGGAGAATTGTTCCCTGCCGAAACAGGCCCCCACCATGACATTTTCCCGCACCGTCAGGTCGCTCAGGGGTCTGACCACCTGGTAGGCCCGGGCCATACCCCGGCGGGCCACCTCATAGGAGGGCAGGTTGGTGATATCCTCACCCCGGAAGACCACCTTGCCCTTGTCCGGCGGGAAAACGCCGTTGATGACGTTGAACAGGGTGGTCTTGCCGGCGCCGTTGGGGCCGATGAGGCCTAAAATCTCCCCCGCCGTCAGGTCAAAGGTGACATCGGTGAGGGCCTGGAGCCCCCCGAAACGCTTGGTGACATCCCGAACTTCGAGAATCATTCCAGCACCCCCCTGAGTTTGGGAAAGCGGCGACGCAGCCAGCCCACCACTCCCGCCGGCACAAACAGAATGATGAGAAGCAGGGCCACCCCGGAGATGGCCAGATGGAGGCTTTTAAACAGGGGACTGATGAGCAGTAAACCCCTGAGGCGTTCATAGGCCAGGCTGCCCAGGATGGGGCCCAGGACCGTCCCCTGCCCCCCCAGCATAATCATCACCAGGGATTCAATGGACATGTGCAGGCGGAAGGCGTCGTGAGGCTCCACGTTGCCGTTTTTGAAAAAATAAATGGTGCCGATGATTCCCGGAAAAAAAGCGGAAAGAGCGTAGGCCCAGGTCTTGGCCTGGGGAGCCTTAACTCCCATGACCATGGCCGCGTCCTCGTCCTCCCGGATGGCCATGAGGCCCAGGCCGAAGCGGGACTGCTTCACCAGGTAGCTCGTGACCACCACGGCGATGGCGATGAGCCACACCAGGATGAAGGCCAGCCACAAGGCCCGCATGGAGCCGCCGTAGTCGCCGTACACCGCATAATTCAGGGACAGGCCGGTGGCCCCGCCGAAGGGACCGAAATTACTTACAAAAGCTCGGGCAGCTTCGTTTACCCCGATGGTGGCCAGGGCAAAATAGGCCCCTCTGAGGCGCAAAACCGCCAGCCCCAGGAGCATGGCGAACAGGGAGCAAAAAATTCCCCCCACCAGGGCCGAGGGGTAAAGGGACCAACCATGGACGCTCACCAGGTAAAAGCCCAGGTAGCCTCCCATGCCGAAGAAGACGATGTGCCCAAAGCTGACATACCCCGTGTAACCCAACAGGATATTGAGGCTGGAAGCCAGTCCCACGTACATCAGCAGGGTAAAGGAAGTCTCCCGCAAGGTGGGGTCCTGGAGGAACAGAACAGCCAGCCCCCATATCAAAAGGGCCCCAACATAAATCCATAGACCGGGTTGCTTCAGGGCCCTCATTTATTTAGCTCCCAACAGACCTGTGGGCTTCACCACCAGGACGAAGACGAACAGGGCAAATTCCACCACCGGCACCCAACTGGTGGGCATCCAGATGGGTATGACGCCCTCCATCAGTCCCAGCAGCAGTCCCCCGATAAGGGCCCCCAGGGGGTTGCCCAGTCCCCCCAGGACGCAGATGACGAAGCTTTTGAGCTCATAAGGGCCGCCGCTGAAAATGGTAAAGGGGAAGATGGTGGAGATAAGAGAGCCTGCCACTGCGGCCAGCAAAGACCCCAGGCCGAAACTCAGGGCCAGGACCTGGGCGGAGGGAATACCCATAAGCTCTGCGGCTTCCCGGTTGTTGGCCACAGCCCGGATAGCTTTCCCCGGGCGGGTAAAGTACAGGAACAGATAGAGAAAAGCGGTAAACAGGATGGCCCCCAGTGCGGCCAGGAGCCTGGAGTAGGTTATGTGCAGAAACCCGATGGAAAGTGAGCCCAGGGAAAAGTCCACGTTGTTCTGGTCACCCCCGAACACCGCGTTGAATATCCCCAGGATAATCATATTTACCGCAAAGGTAGCTAACAGGGAGGAAAGATGGGGGGCCGAAATGACCCGGTGGACCGCGACGACATAGATCACCAGTCCCAGGACCAGGCCAACCCCGGCCACCACCACCATGCCCAGATACGGGTTCAGTCCCAGATGGACAAAAAGGAGGTAGGTGGTGAGCATGCCCACGGTGATAACCGGCCCGTGGGCCAGGTTGATGACCGTCATCACCCCCCAGATAAGGGAGAGGCCCATGGCCGCCAGACCATAGACAAAACCCAGGAGGAACCCATCGGTAAGGGAGTTTATCAGTTGTTGGAACATACCAGGTCTTCCTCCTGGGCTCTCGATGAGAAGGGGCTTACCGAACCCTTACCGGGCCGGACACACAAAAGGCTTGCTTGCGGCTGCGGCCTCGGGCCAGACGATTTGTTTAAAAAATCCGCCCTTGGGGTCTTTAAACCATTGGATATAGACCATGTCGTGACCGATCTGCAGGCCGTGATTCTCTTTGCTGGTGTCGAACTTGATGTTGCCGTAGAAGGCCATCAGGTTCATGTCGTCCAGGGCCTTTTTCACCTTGTCGGTGTCCATGGACCCGGCCTTCTCAATGGCCGCCTGGAGGATCAGGCCGGCCGCATAACCGCCGGCGCTGTGGTAAGAGGGCTCTTCGCCGTATTTTTTCTTATAGGTTTCATTAAACTCCGCCACCGTGGGCCCGTAAAATTCTATGCCGGCAGCCTTGGCGGACTCGGGGGAATACTTGGCCGCCGGTTCCCACTGGCTGGGGCCCACCACCGCCAAGCAGGCATTCCCAAGCTCGGCAAACTTGGGTTCGGGCGGGGCCACCAGGAAGGCGAACATCTTGGCATTGACCTTTTTCTCATACAACTGCTTGGTCAAGGTGCTGGTGTCGGCGAAATGCCCGCCACCCAGAACGGCGTCGGTCCCCGGAGGGATCTTGTTGATGAACGCGGCAAAGTCGGTGGTGTCCTTGTCATACCCTTCAAACAGCACTATCTCGTAGCCCTTGGAGACGGCGTAGGCTTTCAGGGCCTCCACCACGTCGGTGGAAAACTTGTCTTTTTCGTGAATGACGGCTATTTTTTTGGCGCCGGGGGCGAGCTTGCCCAGCATGTCAATGGCCCCGGTGAGATACCGGCTGGCCGGCGTATATGCCTGGTAAATGAGGGTGTAGCCTTTTTTATAGGTGGAATCGGAGGCCGCGCCGGTGGTCACCATGATCTTGTTATACTGCTGGGCGATGACCGAGGCGGCGTCAGCCAGGCCGCTGCTGTAGGGACTGATGAGAAAATCAGCCTTGTCGTTGTTGATCAGCCTGGTATAGAGCTCCTGGACCCGGTCCTTGTTGCTCTCGTCGTCGTAGTTTTTATCCGTAAAAGTGACTTTGGTGCCGTCGGCCAGTTTGATGCCGCCCTTGGCATTCACCTGCTCCATCCACAGGGCCAGGCCGTTAATCTGCCGTTCCCCTTCCGTTTTGAGCTTGCCGGACTTCGAGGCCGTATAGCCGATGATGACGCTTTTGTCGCCCTTAGCCGCCGGGGGCGGTTGCACTGCAGTGGCCGGAGCTGCGGGTTTGGCGGCCTGAGGCTTGTCCGCTTTGGGCTTGGGGGCCTCTTGACCGCATCCCAGGAGCACCAAACTTCCTGCCAGCAAAACCAACAGCATCTTAGCCTTCCATGTTCTCATGCGCTTCCCTCCTTTGATTTAGTCACCAGGAAAAGGTTGTGAAATTAATCTCCACCCTCCCCGGGCAGTTCGCCGCTCGGTGAAGGGGTTTATGGATTTTTAAACGGAAAAGTTACTTGCGGGGAATTGGGCCTTGTTTGTAAGGTAATACTTTGACCTAAATGATTAGATTATTCAAGAGAAATTGTGAGGCCCATGAGGCCAACCAGAAAAACTCTTATAGACTCCAGGGGCTTGCCCTTTCGTCTCCAGGTCAGCCGGCGCCGGCGCACTGTGGGTTTCACGGTGACCGACACAGGGGAACTGCTGGTCCATGCTCCCGTGAACTTGTCCCTTAAGACCATTTACCAACTCATCGACAAAAACCTGGCCTGGATCGAAAAAAAGCAAGCAGAGCGGCGCCAGGCCTGGGCCCTCCTGGAAAACGGCAAGGCCTACTACCAAGGCCAAGCATTAACCCTGGTGATGGCCAACTCCGGCCCCCCGGAGATTCGCCTGACGGACGGCGTCTTGGTCCTCCCGGTGAAAAAGGCCGGTGAGGACCCCTGGCCCCGGCTTTTTCGCTGGTACCTCGGGCAGGCTGAGATCATCCTCACCCAGAGGGTTCAGCACTTTGCCGGCCTTATGGGCCTGAACCCTCCCCCCCTGGAGCTGCGGGATTGGCGCCGCCGCTGGGGGGAATGCCACACCGATGGACATCTGCGCTTTAACTGGCGTTTGGTGCTCATTCCTCCTGAGCATTTAGATTACCTGGTGGTCCATGAACTGGCCCACATCATCGTGCCCGGTCACCCGCGGCGCTTTTGGCAGGAAGTGACCCGCTATCTGCCGGATTATGCCCAACGGCGACGCTGGCTCAAGCTTTACGGCGCCCCTTTTTTGGTGTGGAAATTTGAACAGAAAGAAACTCCTCTTTGAAAAAAAACCTCACCGACTTACAATAGGCGCATCAGGATGAGGAGGTATTTATGGGCAAAACCAGTATTGGGGGGATTTTTTTGGGGGCAGTGCTCCTGTTAGCCGCAAGTCTGTCCCAGGCCGCAGAATTCACTGCCACTGTGGTCACCAAAGCGGGCGGCATGGAAATCCCCGGCAAGGTTTACGTGAAGGATAAAAAAATCAGAAATGAAGTAGAGGCCGCCAGCATCTCCGGCATTCATATCATGAGGCCCGATAAGAAGGTGATCTGGGTCATCATTCCTCAGCAAAAGGCTTACATGGAGATGCCCCTCTCTCAGGAAGCCCAGCAGAAAATGATGCTCCTCACGGAAAACCAGAAGGCCAACTTGAAAAAGGTGGGAAGCGAAACGGTCAACGGCTATGCCACCGATAAATATGAGACCAGCATGTCCTACCAGGGGAAATCCATGAAAATCTTTACCTGGATAGCCGCCGACCTGGGCATGCCCATAAAAGTTGTTTCCGAAGATGGCTCATTTTCCCTGGAATATAAGGACATCAAGCCGGGGCAGGTGGCTGATTCCCTGTTCGAGCCGCCGCCAGGCTTTAACAAGATGAATATGCCTTTATCTTTGCCCACCATGAAATAACCCTCGCAAGGAGAATTCCCGTGCACGAACATGCCCATGCCCGTCAAAACATCGAAGCCATGATTCAGAGCGGCGACCTGGAGGGCTTGCTCCAGCAGGCCGAATCCATCCACGGCCACCTCTGCCCCTTTGTCTCCCTGGGGGTGAAGGCGGGCCAATACGCCATGAAACATCTAAACACCGGCAGCACCGGCATGGAGGAGGTGGTGGCCATCGTGGAATGCAACAATTGCTTCACCGACGGCATCCAGGTGGTCACCGGCTGCACCTTCGGCAATAATGCCTTGATCTTCAAAGACCTGGGGAAAACTGCGGTCACCGTGGCCCGGCGGGAGGATGGCCAGGCGGTGCGCCTGTTGGTCCGGCCGGATTACCGGGAACAGATGTTCGCCCGCTATCCCGCCGCGGGTCCCCTTTTTGAAAAGGTGGTGGTCCAGAGAAACGCCACCCCCGAAGAGATTCATCATCTCCACCACATCTGGCCGGCCATCGCCTACAAAGAACTGGCGCGCCCCTTCGAGGAAAGCCTCACCGTCAAAGAGGTGAGCGTGAAGGTTCCTTCTTACGCCCGCATTTTCCCCACAGTGGTCTGCTCCCAGTGCGGTGAGGGCGTCATGGAGCCAAGGATTAAGCTGGTGCAGGGCCAGCCGACCTGCATCCCCTGCGCCGGCGACGAATACAGTGAACTTACCGGTCAGGGCATCGGCTGCGGCCGGGGTTAGCACTGTTTTCTGTTTTCTGTTTTCGGTTTTCGGTTGGAAAACCTCTGGGGGGGGCGGGGGACTGGTGAGCCCTTCGCCTTCGGGCCTGTCATGCCAAGAGAGGCTTCTGCGCACTGGTCCGAAAAATTCTTAGGCCGTAGGGCGGGAAAGCGAGGGCGCATCCCGCCTTCATGATTTGGCGGGCAGTGCCCGCCCTACATTCTTTGCCTCATGCCCTCAATTTGAAAGGGGACTATGGTGGCACAGGCGTCGCGCCTGTGCTGGCGCGAGGCTCAAGCCTCGCGGCTACATTTTCTAAACCCATTACCCTTCACATGAAAATTCCCTTCCCCGCACCATTCTTGCCGGATTGGCGGGAGGCCTGGCCCTGAATCTGGCCATGCTCCTCACCTTTCGCCTGTTGGGCTTCGGCTGGCAGGGCGGCGGCATCCTCCTCGACCCCGCCCGGCAAAGCGAGAAGCTTATTGCGGTCTGGACCAGGCTCGAACCGCTGCCCCTGGTGGTGGCCAATCCAGCCCCCATTATCATGGGCCTCATGATATTTGGCCTCTTCCATGCCTTCATCTACCGCTGGCTCGCCCCCCAGTGGCCTCCGGGGGTGGTTCCCAGGGGCCTCAGGCTGGCCCTCCTCCATTTTGTCCTCTCATTTCTTTTCTGGGAATTTTTCACTCCTTTCAATCAATTCGGTGAACCCGCCCTGCTCATAGCCCTGGAGCTGGTTTTCTGGGCGGTCATCGCCCTGGCTGAAGGCCTGACCCTGGCCGCAGTGTTTGAATTCCGCCGTTGATCCACCTAATTAAGCAATATTATAAACAGGTTATAGTTAATTTTTATTGCATTTGCCTGGTCATCCGATATAACATATAGCCTGATTGAAAAAACCGGCTCCCTTTTGGTGTCGCCTTGTCATCCCCCGTCATGAGGTCAGCCATGATAGCGATGTTCGCCAGATATCTCTTTGCCCTCCTCTTGTTGAATCTGACCTTGCCTGCCGTTCTGGCCGCGGCGGAATTCTCCGCCACCATGGTTTTAAAAGAGCAAGGCCGGGACACCTCTGGAAAAATCTACGTGAAAGACGGCAAGATGCGCCAGGAATTCCTGGACGACCGGGGGCACACCATCAC
>JBAQHL010000540.1:0-1724 GCA_049288295.1 Desulfobaccales bacterium | reverse complement strand
TCGGCCTTATCCCGGAGCCACTGCCCCACCAGGTGGAACAGGCGGTGGCGCGACTTAAGGAGGTGCTGAAAAATGTGTGAAGCAAGCGCTTACATGGTAAAAGATGGGCAAGAAGAGCTGTTGTTGTCTGATGTGGACATCATTGAGCCGGAAGGTGACGGCCTCCGTCTGGTGAGCATCTTTGGGGAGCAAAGAATCATCAGGGCTGCCATCCACAGCCTGAACCTGGTGAATCACAAAATTCTTTTGACAGAAAAATAAGGGACTTCTCCCCTGGGGGGTCGTTATCGCTGATACCAAGTTGCGTTCAAAAGAACAATATCCATAACCTCTTGAACTATCATCACAAATCCCCCTAAATCCCCCTTTAGAAATGGGGGACTTGGGCTGGCTGATTTATTGAACCCCCCTTTTTTAAGGGGGGGCAGTAGTGTCCGGTAGGCTTTTTGCATAGGGTGTTACACCTGAAAAAGAAAAATGTAGCCGCGAGGCTAAGCCCCTCGCCAGCCCAGGTGAGGACACCTGTTCCACCAGGCCTTGCTTTCATTGTGGAAGCCTTCCTGAGGGCTGTCCCGGCAAGCAAGATATCAGGGAATGACGGGATAGGCTATGGACCAAGAGAAATCGGCGGCCTCTTGCGGCATGGTGAATTTCCCCGGCTTTATCGCGGAAATCTGCCTGGATCTGAAATATCCCGGCGGGACCGTCAAACCCCCAGATTTTTTTCTTTTCTTTGGTCAATATGTGTTATATACGGAATACGATATTGGGGTATGGAACCCCGGGGCACGTAAGCAAGACCAAACACGCAATTAATAGCCACGAAGGCTTGTAACCCTTCCTTGAGGAGGGGAGCTTTCGTGGTTTTTTTTTGCGGTCTTGGTGCCTTGGCGCCTTAGCGAGAGGAATACATGCATATCTCAGAAGGAGTGCTCAGCCCCGCGGTGCTGGGCGGGGGCGCGGCCCTGGCTGCGGTGGGCACCGCCATCGGCTTGAAAAAACTGGACTACGAGGCCATCCCCCGGGTGGCCATTCTGTCGGCGGCCTTCTTTGTGGCTACGTTGATTCACGTGCCCGTGGGGCCGGTGGGCCTGCACCTGGTGCTGAACGGCCTTATGGGGCTGCTCCTGGGCTGGCTGGCCTTCCCCGCCATTCTTATCGCGCTATTCCTGCAGGCTCTCCTTTTCCAATTCGGGGGGCTGACAGTGCTGGGGGTGAATACCCTGACCATGGCCGTGCCCGCGGTGGTTTGTTTTTATCTCTACCGCGGCTTTCTGCGCCGGGGGGGGAAGATCGCCAGAGTGGCGGCTTTTGCCTGCGGGGCCACCGCCATTTTGCTGAGTGCCGTGCTGGTGGCCGTCGCCCTCCTCTTTACCGGGCAGGGCTTTCTGGAAGTGGCCCAACTGGTGGCCCTGGCCCATATTCCGGTGATGATTATCGAGGGCATTATCACCCTCTTTGTTTTTCTGTTTCTCAAAAAAGTCCGCCCGGAAATGTTGGAGGGAATTTATGCCTGATGGGGTTTTCGGTTTTCGGTTTTCGGAAAAAATAGCCAGCCGGGTCATACAATGAGGGTTTCATCTTGTTTCATCTTCAGCAGCATTCAGCAGAGGCCGCCTTTGCGGAGAAATCTTTTAGGGCTTCTCGTCCTGGTTTTGGTTCTGGGTGCTTTATCAACCCCCGCCCTGGCCCATCGGGTGCTGGTTTTCGCCTTTGCCGAGGGA
>JBAQHL010000539.1:0-1773 GCA_049288295.1 Desulfobaccales bacterium | reverse complement strand
CCTTTCTTTTGGGCGAGTTGAGCGCCAGAAACGAAAAGCGCCCCTATTTTGAAAAAGGGCAGCGCTTCAGTGAGACCCTCACCAAAGAGCATCCGGCCTGGCCCGAGGGGCATTATTGGCTGGCCATGAACCAGTGTGGCCTGGCAGACCTGAGCGGCGCCCGCAAGGGTCTCAAGATGGTCCCGGAGATAATTGTGTCTCTGGAGCAGGCCCTCAGGGGGAACCCCGCCTATGACCAGGCCGGTCCCCACCGGGTTCTGGGCCGGATTTATTTCGAATGCCCGCCGTGGCCTCTGTCGGTGGGAAGCCTGCCTGAATCGCTGCGCCATCTTTCGGCCGCTGTGGCGATTGCTCCGGAGAACAGCACCAACCGCCTGTTCCTGGGGGAAACCCTCCTGAAGATGGGGAAAAAAGACATGGCCCGCAAGGAGTTGGAGCAGGTGATTAACGGCACCAGCCACCCCCTGTGCCCCCAATTTTTGGAGGAAGACCGCCAGGCAGCCAGGCGGTTGCTGCAGGATATGTGAGGGGCCATCATGAGATGGTGGCAAAGCTTTTTGGGGACAGGGGGGCCAGGGATTAAAGGGGGTAAGCTTTAAGCTGTAAGCCTTAAGCTTTTTCATGTATTGCGCATATTCCCATAACCAGATCCTCTTCCAGGCTCTTTCCCAAATCCTTCCTTGGTTCATATTCGGGAGCACAGGCTTCCAGCCTGGGCAGGAACAGGCAGGATGCCTGTTCTCCCGGTGTGGGGCGGGCACTGCCCGCCAAAATTAGATATTATGGTGCGTAAAACGAACCCTACATCTCAAAATTCGAGACTTTTTCTAACCAATGAGGCATTAAAGTGAGGGCATTTTTTTCACGAAAACTCTGGGTCGTGGCCTTGCTGGTCCTCATGGCCGCCGGCTGCATCACCGTCAAGGTGAACCTCTTCGAAGAGGACAAGCCCCTGAAGGAAACCGTGGTTTCCGGGGAGGGCGGGGACAAGATCCTGCTCATGGACCTTTCCGGCATGATGATGGAGACGCCCCGGGGGGGCTTATGGGGTTTGCTGGGCAAGGGGGTAGGCCCCGCCCGGGTAAAGGAGGAATTGGACAAGGCCAGGAAAGACGAGGGGATTAAGGCCCTGGTTTTGCGGATTAACTCCCCCGGCGGCACGGTGAGCGCCTCGGACATGATCTACCACGAAATTCTCCAATTCAAAAAGGAGCGGCGGGCGCCGGTGGTGGCCTGCTTCATGGGACTGGCCGCTTCCGGCGGGTATTATGTGGCCCAGGCCGCCGATGAAATCATCGCTCATCCCACCACCCTCACCGGCTCCATCGGAGTGGTGGCCATGAAGTTCAACCTCAAGGGCCTGATGAACAAAGTGGGGGTGGAGCAGGACACGGTAAAGAGCGGTCCCTGGAAAGATTTCTGGTCCCCCTTCAAACCGGCCACCGAGGCGGAAAAAGAGATGATGCAGGCCATCATCGATGATTTTTACCGGCAGTTTGTGGAGGTGGTGGGGCAGAACCGCAAGCTGTCCCGGGATGAAATGAAAAAGGTGGCGGACGGCCGCATTTTCACGGCGGTCCAGGCCCGGAATCTGAAGCTGGTGGACAAGGTGGGCTACCTGGATGACGCCCTGAAAGCCGCCCGGACCCGGGCTGGCCTCACTGAGGCCCAGGTGGTGGTCTACCAGCGCCCGGACAGCTACCGGCCCACAGTTTATTCTTTAAGTCCGGAGCTTTTCAGCGATATGACGCCCCAATTTCTTTATCTCTGGGG
>JBAQHL010000538.1:0-2198 GCA_049288295.1 Desulfobaccales bacterium | reverse complement strand
AGGTAAAGTCGATACCCCAGGTAACCCAGGGTCATGAGCGCCAGGAGGTCCAGGAGTCCCGGGGGCCACAGGCCCTCTTGCCAGACATACCGCAAGGGATAGCCGTAGACAAAATGACAGAGGAGGGACCCCAGGAACCCCCCGGTTATCCAATGATAACCCCAGGTTTGCCTGGAAGAACTTGAGGCCGCGGCGCCTTCCGGCCGGATTTGAGACCCTGCCAAAACCGGGCGCCAGGAGATTAGGTGTGATACCTGGGCGACCTTTGTCCCGCCGGCTTCCCCCAGGCGAACGGGGGCACCAATCTCCTCCCGGCACCATCCCCGGTCGGAGATGAACACCACCAGGCAGATAAGGCCGGCCAATAAAATGGCCTTGATTCGGTCTGGCCGGCGAGGCATCGAGCTCCCGCGACATCCTGCGATAAAGTAAGAACCTTCAGGCTCCCTCCTTACTTATCGGTTCTAAGTGTCACGCGCTTAAACCGTCTTTTACCGATTTGCACCAAAAAAGTGGGGCCGGCCGGTAATTCGGCGTTGACATCGTTGATTTTCTCCCCGTCCACCGACACACCCCCCTGGGTTATCAGCCGCCGGCCCTCTGAGGTGCTGCCCACCAGACCCGCCTCCACCATCACCTTGGGAAGCCAGGTCCGGTCTGCGGCCGCGGTCAAGACCACCTCGTCAATGTCGTCGGGGAGCCCCCCTTCCCTGAAGATCTGGGCGAATTCCCGGACAGCCTCAAGGGCCGCGTCCGCCCCATGATAGCGGGTGGTGATCTCCCGGGCCAAGTCCTCCTTAGCGTCCCGGGGGTGCTTGGCGCCCTTTTCCAGGTCCTGGGCCAGCCGGGCCAAATCAGCCGGACTGATGTCGCTCAGGAGTTCGTAGTAGCGGAGCATGAGGGCGTCCGGCAGGGACATGATTTTCCCGAACATGGCCTGGGGCGGCTCGTCAATGCCCACGTAGTTCCCCAGGGATTTGCTCATCTTCTGCACCCCGTCCAGGCCTTCCAGGAGCGGCAGGGTGATGACAATTTGCGGTTCCTGGCCGTATTCCCGCTGGATGTCCCGGCCCACCAGGAGGTTGAATTTCTGGTCGGTCCCCCCCAACTCCACGTCCGCGGCCAGGGCCACCGAATCATAGGCCTGGATGAGGGGATAGAGGAATTCGTGGATGGCGATGGGGGTTTGGGAAGCATAGCGCTTGTGGAAGTCGTCCCTTTCCAGCATGCGGGCCACGGTGTGCCGGGCCGCGAGGCGAATGAGGTCCTGGGCCCCCATGGGTTTCATCCAGCGGCTGTTAAAGTCGATGAGGGTCTTCTCCGGGTCCAGCACCTTGAAAATCTGCCGCTCATAGGTGGCGGCGTTGGCCTTGACCTCCTCTTCCGTCAGGGGCGGCCTCGTTTCACTTTTCCCGGAGGGGTCGCCGATGAGCCCGGTGAAATCCCCGATGAGAAAAATCACCTGGTGCCCCAGGTCCTGAAAATGCTTGAGCTTGTGGATGAGCACCGTGTGCCCCAGGTGCAGGTCCGGCGCGGTGGGGTCAAACCCAGCCTTGACCCGCAGGGGCTTCCCGTTGGCCATGGCCTTCGCCAATTTTTCCTTGAGTTCCTCTTCCCGGATAATTTCCTGACAGCCCTTTTTGATGAGGGCGAGTTGTTCATCTATGGGTTTCACTGATATGTTTCTCCAAGTCCGTTTTATACAGAAAGCCTAAATAATACCAGGTTGCAGTTACGCGCCGGTTGATGGCAGAGGCAGGGCTTGCCGCGCCCAAGCGCAGGCTGAAGCCTGCGGCTACATAATACTCTTTATGCCTGCGTCTGCACAGGCGGGACGCCTGTGCTCCCGCTTACAGGATTGGGGGAGGGGTATAGAGGTAACACTTGGTTGCAGAAATTGGCGCTAACTTAGACAACCAAACCCGGTCTCCTTAACCCCTACCCCACTGTATGTTTACGGATTGCCAAAAGTTTTTTCCGATCCCCCCTCACCCTGACCCTCTCCCCCGCTTGGGGGAGGGAAAAACAGGCAAGAACTTTTACCAGATCCCCTATTTCACTTAAAACCCCAGCCAGCGAATCTCCCGGTCTTTCCGGGGCGGCACCGGCGGTTCCTTGGTGGAGTAGCCGATGGGGGTCATGGCCAGAAAGTGTTTGTCGGGCTTGCCCAAATAGGTCAAAAGCTCCTTGGCCACGAA
>JBAQHL010000537.1:0-2433 GCA_049288295.1 Desulfobaccales bacterium | reverse complement strand
GGATAAAGTTGTTCCTCATAAGTGTTCCTCCTCTGGATAGGTAAGGTTCCCCTGTTCCCTAGATGGTCCAGCCTGAGCCGAGATTATGCGGCACCCTTATCCAAGCGAGGTCAAAAACCGGTTTGGCGACCGCTCTTTCAAAGGGGTTATCATCGGGAATCTTGCTCTTTTTGTCAACCAATCTGCTGGATAAAATTCTGAAAGAAAAATCAGGCGGGGACCTGGGGCCGCAAGACCTCTGGTCTTAAATTTCACTCCCCGTTTTGGGGGTGTTCAATTTATAAGCCAGGGCGGCGCCCACGTAATCACGGAAAAGGGGTTGGGGGGCCTGGGGCCGGGACTTGAATTCCGGGTGAAATTGACAGGCCAGAAACCAGGGATGGTCGGCGATTTCGATAATCTCCACCAGTTCGCCGTTGGGGGAGGTGCCGGTGATACTGAGGCCCGCCTGCATCAAGCGCTCCCGGTAGTCGTTGTTGAACTCGTAGCGGTGGCGGTGGCGCTCCATAATTTCCTGGCAGCCGTAAGCCCTGGCCGCCAAAGACCCCGGGGTGAGCACGCAAGGGTAGGCCCCCAGGCGCATGGTGCCCCCCAACTCAGATGACTGATCCCGGTTGATGACGGTGTTGAGCCGGTAGTCGAACCACTGGCGCATGAGGTAAATCACCGGCTCGCACGGCGTGATGTTGAATTCCTCGCTCTGGGCGGTGGTCAGGCCCGCCAGGTGCCGGGCGTACTCGATGACCGCCAGCTGCATGCCGAAGCATAGTCCGAGATAGGGGATCTTGTTTTCCCGGGCGAAGCGGATGGCGGCGATTTTGCCCTCAACGCCCCGGGTGCCGAAACCGCCGGGCACCAGAATGCCGTGCAGGTGGGAGAGGTGGGGCTCCGGTCCGTCCCGCTCCACCGCCTCGGCGTCGATGTAGTTGAAGGACACCTTGACCCCGTGCGCCAGGCCCCCGTGCACCAGGGCCTCGTGCAGGCTCTTGTAGGACTCCACGAGATTGACATATTTGCCGATGATGCCGATTTCCACCCGGTCCTTGGGGTTTTTGAGGCCGTGCACCAGCTGCTCCCAGGCTTCCAGCCGCGGCGCCCCGGTCCAGATGTTCAGCACCTCGATGAGGCGCTCGTCCAGGCCTTCCTGATGGAACAGCAGGGGAATTTCGTAGATGTTCTCCACGTCCTGGGCGGTGATGACGGAGTTGGGCTCGACGTTGCAAAACAGGCCGATCTTGGCTTTGATATCCCCGGTGAGGTGGCGTTCGCTGCGGCAGAGGATGATGTCCGGCTGGATACCGATGCTGCGCAGTTCCTTGACACTGTGCTGGGTGGGCTTGGTCTTCACCTCCCCCGCGGTTTTGATATAGGGCACCAGGGTGACGTGGACGTAGCAGACGTTTTGTTTGCCGAGATCACCCTTGAGCTGGCGGATGGCCTCCAGAAAAGGCAGGCTCTCGATGTCCCCCACGGTGCCGCCGATTTCGATGATGGCCACGTCCGCCTGGGAGGTCACCGACAGGACGGCTTGCTTGATTTCGTCAGTAATATGGGGGATGACCTGGACGGTGCCGCCGAGGTAGTCACCGCGGCGTTCCTTGGTGATGACGTTGAAGTAGATGCGTCCGGAGGTGTAGTTGTGGCCCTGGCCCAGGGTGACGGTGGTGTAGCGCTCGTAGTGGCCCAGGTCAAGGTCGGTTTCGGCGCCGTCATCGGTGACGTAAACCTCACCGTGCTGGAAGGGGTTCATGGTGCCGGGGTCCACGTTGATGTAGGGGTCGAGCTTCTGAAAAGTGACTCGTAACCCCCGGGCCTCCAGCAGCGCACCGATGGCTGCCGCGGCCACCCCCTTCCCCAGGGAGGACAGCACTCCCCCCGTGATGAAGATGATTTTGGTCTTCACGGTTTAACGTAACTATTATAGTAGTGAGGGTCCCTTGAAGTCAAGCCTCCCCCGTTCTTATTCTGTTCCATCTTCATGAGGGAAAGGTTGCTCATTGCGGATGTGGAGATGGGTTTGGGGAGAAGGGTGAGATATTTTTCAAATAAAACTCATAACAAGTTGCTATCAGAGAATTAAGGTTGTAATTATTTGTTTTACTTATAAATTCCCCTAAATCTCCCTTTTGCAAAGGGGGACTTGGGCTGGCTGGTTTTTTGAACCCCCCTTTTTTAAAGGGAGGGCAGGAGGGATTTGTTAACTCTCGTCCTGGGTGCAAAACAGAGCTTTGCCTCCACAAAAGTTTCCCAAGCAGGGGCATAGGAACCAGAGAGGAGAGTTTTCCTAGTTGATAAATTTAATCCCCGGTGGCACAGGCTTAGTACAGCGGTTCATAAATACGGTAACGTATTCATGGAGAAGAGCAGCAAGGAATAAATTCCCCCTCACCCTGACCCTCTCCCCCATTGGGGGAGAGGGAATAAAGCCAAAAC
>JBAQHL010000536.1:0-2265 GCA_049288295.1 Desulfobaccales bacterium | reverse complement strand
ACAGCATGTAACCAGGTAGAGATGCTGGGAAAATCGGCCGCCCTGGCGGCCGTCCAGATACTATTGTCAGCTTTTTCCAAGATTACAGGCCAAAACCGGTCAGGTGGAGGAACTATGGCAGAAAAGGTAAAAGAAATTAAGGTAAACAGAAAGGACCGCAGAATCGGCGGCATCGCCCCCGAATTGGCGGACCGCTGTTATACCTGCGGCACCTGCTCTGGCGGCTGTCCGATTACAGGGTTCGTTCCCATCGAAGGCGCCGAAGGCTCCTGGGATGCCCGGAAGGCAGTTCGTGCCATTGTTTTCGGCATGGAGCAGGAGGTGATTGACTCGAGATTCCCCTGGGTTTGCACCCTGTGCGGCCGCTGTGAGTATCAGTGTCCCATGGGCATCAAGCTCCTGAAAACATTCCGGGCGGCGCGCACCCAACGGGCAAGGGAAAAGGTGCCCGGCCCCATCCACAAGGGCGCCATGATGGCTCTGGAACGGGGGAACAACCTGGGCATTCCCAGAGATGACTTTCTCTTTCTCCTGGCCGAAATGGGCAAGGAGATGGAAGAGGAGTGCTGCCCCGGTTTCTATGTGCCGGTGGACAAGGAAGGGGCCAACGTCATTATCACCATTAACTCCAAGGAACCTTTCGGCGAGCCGGACGACATGAAGTTCTGGTGGAAGATCTTCTACGCCGCCAAAGAGGACTGGACCGTATCTTCGGAGAACTGGGAAGGCGTCAACTGGGGGCTGTTTTCCGGTGACGACGATGCCTGGAAAAGGCAAACCGGCCATGTCCTCGAAAACGCCCGACGACTTAAATGTAAAACCCTCTTGCTCCCCGAATGAGGGCACGCCTACTATGCAACCCGGGTCGGGTTGAAAAATTGGTTTCCGGAAGCCTTCGAAGAGTTCAAGGTGGTCAGCGTTCAGCAACTGTTGAAAGAATATATTGACGAGGGCAGAATTAAGCTAGATCCCTCGGTCAACCATCACACCATCACCGTCCATGATCCTTGCAACTATGTGCGCAAATCCCAGATGTTCTTCGGCGACCACATGGGCGACCTTAACCGCTGGATCACCCAGCAGTGCGTCGACCCCTCCCTGTACCGGGAGATGTGCGACGATCCCCTGAACAACCTGTGCTGCGGCGCTGGCGGCGGCGCTTGGGCCATGCCCTACGATGAGGATCGCTTGAATTACGGCAAAGAAAAGGTCAATCAGATCCGGGAGACCGGGGCCGAGATCGTTATGGCCCCCTGCCACAACTGCCGGGACCAGATCTTAAAGGGCCTGGGGGCTGAGTTCAAAAAGGGCACGCCGGGCTTTGACATGGGCAACTATAAAGAAACTCTGTATCTTTGGGAACTGGTGGCCAACACCCTGGTCCTCGAGCCCTGGAGCGAAGAGGAAATCGAAGCCGCCCACGCCACCCGGGACGCCCAGTTCGAGCGGGACGGCATCGACCTCGAAGAAGAAGAAATGTAACCGAAGACCTGCAGCAAAATAATTGGCCAACATCTAAAAAGCCCGGCTTTCCCCCGAGGGAAGCCGGGCTTTTCTTGTGACTGCCTGGATTGACTCATACCGGGTTGCCGTCAAACGGTGGCACAGGCTTTCCAGCCTGTGCAAGCGCAGGCTGAAGCCTGCGGCTACCAAGAATTGCTCTTAGAACGCAACTCGGTATCAGGTTTTTTTTGCCTTCAATAATGAGAAAACTTTTTAAACTTCTCCTCATCTTCGGGGCTGAGGTGGCGTGAGCCCCCATGGGATTCGTAATGAAGGCAATCATGATCATCCCGGGCGAATTGCACTTCACTGCCGTCCCAGGGCTCCTGATGCCGACACGTGCCCAGGCGTAGCGAGGTCGGGTCGGGCTGAAAATGCTTGCAATCCACGCAGCGAATTAACGGCATACAACCTCCATACCTTTGGGGATGACCAGCATGGTTAAGATGCTTTTGGCACGGTGTTTCAACAAAAACGAGGTTTTCTTAAACCATAAGGACCTTGTCGGAATGCCGAATGACCTCATATTCGTCCTTTAGAGTGGAAAGGGGGCAGATGTCCGAACCCTTGGCATCGCGCAATTTCAGGCAGGAACCGCAGGCCAGAAATTGTCCGCCCGCGTCCAGAACTTTTTGGGCCTGCTCCTTGACATTGAACTTTGGGTCCTCAAGGCAATCAATTTCTACACCTTTTCCCGAGAGGAAAAGGCGCACTTCATCGCCCTGTTCCAAACTGTATAGGGCCAACCGCAAGGCATTGAAC
>JBAQHL010000535.1:0-4397 GCA_049288295.1 Desulfobaccales bacterium | reverse complement strand
GTAACCCCCAGGTCATGATGGTTCGCTCAGCATGACAAAGTTTTTCGGCGTCTTGAAGGGGCTTATAAGCTTACGGCTTATAGCTTATAGCTTACAGCCCTCTTACTCCCCTTCCCGCCGCCCCGCTTCCGTTACCGAGCGGGCAAACAGGGGAGCGAAGATTTCTTTTTGCAATTCCTCCACAAACATGGCCCGGCCCACCTCTCCCCGGAGGCGGCGCACTTCTCTTAAACCCATGGCCCCCAGCACTTCCAGAAGCTGGTTGTTCCAGGCGCCCATGAGGTTCACCAGGCGTTGGGAGCCTTTGTTGACATCGACATTATCCATGTCCACGGGGCAGGGCTCGCCCTTGAGGCAATTGCGGCATACCCGGCACTCCAGGGCGATGAGCAGGGGAATGTCCACCACCACGCAGTCGGCCCCGCAGATAATGGCCTTGGCCACGTGTTCGGCCATGGCGATGCCGCCTGAGGCCAAAAGCGTCACCGTATCCCTGAGCTTGAGTCCCACCAGGCGCAGGTGGGTCTGACGGATAAGATCTTTCAGGTGCAGGGCGCTGACATCTCCAAAACCCCGGGCATTGGGACCTGCGGCCAGATGGATGATTTCAGCCCCGGCGCCGGCAAGCTCGCCTACCCGGGAAGGGGCGCGGCCGTCGGCGGCGACCTTAACCATGAAAACCAGATCAGGGTAGCGGCGCTTCAGGGCATCGACCTGGGCCACCGCGCCGTCTGCATCCAGAATTTCAACGAGACGGATTTTTTCCAAGAGGGGGTCATCCAACTCCAGGGCGCCGGCCGGGTAGCTGGGAACCAGGTTGGCCGCAGATTGGGCCAATTCCGGGGTGATGCGGCTCCGGGAGACCACCATGAGGGTATCGAGGGTCCTGGCGGCCTGAAGGGAAGTCTCTATCACCCGGGGCAGGCCGGCCCCGAAGGGGGGTTCCCCGAGTAACACCGGCAGCGGAATCTCGACAACAGGGGCAGGCTCAAAGACCAGGTTTTGCTGGCCGTCGAACACCAGGAAAAGGGGATGGCGCCCCAGGTCGATGGCGGTGCTGATGTACTCCCGGCCGTGGATGCCGTCCCGGGTGGGCCGCACGATTTCGGACATGTCGGTCCAGATGGCATCAAAGCCGTCACCAGAAAAAGGCCCGCCGTAGCCGGCCCCGGAGACGGGGATTTTGCCGGTTTCCGCCTGATACCAGATGCTGAGCAGCACTTCCGGGGTCCAGTAGTCGTCTCCCAGGCCCTGATATTGGGGATTGAGGATCTTGGTGACCAACTCCCGGGGGCAGCCCTGGACGCAGCGGAAACAGCTTTTGCACACACTGTCAATGGTGTCGGTGAGGCTGGTCTTGTCAAAGTCGCGCTGGTCGAAGGCATGATAGGGACAGGTTTCTTTGACGCAGCGGGTGCAGCGCACGCAGCCTTCGCCCCAATCCAGGATGGTGCTTTTGCCGTGGGCCGGGAAGCGGGGCGCTACCGGTTGAACGCGGATATGATACTTGGCCGGCATAATGCGAACCTCAGGCCTGCTGGTCGGGCCGGACCACCCGGCGGGGGCCGGAGGCGTCGCCGCTGGACCAGTCCTTGGGAGGGCAAGGCTCCAGCAAGCGGTCCAGTTCTCCCAGGGCCATCAGCCGGTCGTAGATTTGCAGCCAGGCGCAGGGGATCTCGGGGTCAAACTTCTTAGCCAGATTGATTTCGCACAACCCCGCCCGGGCGCCGCCGCAGGGGCCGTTCATCAGGCTCTTGGCGCACCGGGACACGGGGCAGATGCCGCCGGTGAGGCCCAGCATGCAGTTGCCGCAGCCCCGGCAATTCTCCAGCCACAGGCCCCGCTCTGCGGTTTCCCCGATGAACAGGGTGTTCAGCGCGGGAAAGACCGGGGTTTGGGGAAGCCGGGTGGCCAGGGCCTGGACCCCAGCGCCGCAGGCCAGGGACAACACTGCGTCCCGGTCCTGGGCCTCCTCCACTACGTCCAGGAGAAATTCGTGGACGCACTGGCGGTCAACAGTGGCCTCGGTTATATCTTTTTCCTGGCCGGCTGCCCGAAAAGCCATTTGCAGGGCCGCGGCCAACTCGGCCACCTCTTTGCGGCCGCCGGCAGCACACTCGGCCACGCAGGTGTCACAGCCGGCCAACAAGATCCGGTCATATTTTTTCACCATGTCCTGGATTTCGGCCAGGGGTTTTCTCGTTCCAATAATCACGGTTGCTCGACTCCTTTTTCACCGGGCCCCGGCCCGTCCGGGGTTCACCCCCAGGCTCTGGGCCTGTTCCAAAATTTCACCCACCATGGCGGCCAGGACTTCCTGATCGCCGGCGGCGAGTTGAGTCATGCCCAATCTTTCCGGCTCCAGGCCGATTTCCCTCAGATAATCCTGGGCGTGGGCCACCCGCTTGGCCATGCGGAAACTCCCCTCCACGAGCTGGCAGACGGCTTCGGGGCAGCCCACCAGCCAGAGGAGGTCGGCTTCACCGGCCAGGGTGCGCAGCATCTGAAAAACTTCCACCTTGCTGCTGCAAGGCTCCGGTATCACCCGGACTCTGAGGCCCCCTTGCTCCAGTGGCTTTAAAAGCAGGGCCGGGTCAGGGACGGCCTGGCGGCAAGCCAACAACACGACAGAGATTTTCTGGCTCATTGCAATATATTTTCCATCAAAGTAAGGGTCATGTTTCCCAATGAAAACGTAACTCTTTTTTTTACATTAATTTTGACCGGTTGCAAATGGGAAAACTCGCTTCTCAATCTATACCAAATTTTGTGCAGAATATAAAGAGAGGGACGGGTTTTCACCTATATTTACCTGATGCTTTTCAGGTTCAGCCCCTCCTGTCCCCACCCTTGCGCTCGTCAATATCGCCGGGGTACATAACCGCCTCATGACCGCGTTCCCGGGTGCGGATGCGGATGGCCTCCTCCACCGGGTAGACGAAAATAAGCCCGTCTCCCGGTTGGCCGGTGTAGGCCGAGGAGAGTATAGCCTCGATGGTGTCCTCCAGGTTGTGTTCGCTCAGGATGATATTGACCTGGATTTTTGAGAGCATATCCACGTGGTAGGTGCCGGAGCGCCCGGCCAGGGTGATGCCGCCCTGGCGCCCGTGGCCCCGGATCTCAAAGCTGTTGAGGCCGACGATGCCGATCTCCCGCAGGGCTTCCTTGACATCGTTGAGTTTGTCTTCCCGGATGATGGCTTCGATTTTTTTGAGCATGGCTTTTTCTTTCAGCTTTAAGCTATAAGCTCTAGGCTTTAAGCTATTGAATTTTGGGGTTAACCTTTCAATTTTCAGGTTATCCAGCTACCGGAAAGCGGATAATTTATTTGGTCTGAAAGGTTAGATATTCGCTTCGCCATAGGGTCAACTCAAGGGATCCCAGGTACTTGGCGGGCAGTGCCCACCCTATGTAATGGGCTTATAGCTTACAGCTTATAGCTTAAAGCTAACTATAGGCCCGCTCACCGTGGGCGCTGATATCCAGGCCCACTTCCTCTTCCATGGGCGTGACCCTGAGGCCGATGCTCCAATCTAAAAGCTTGGCCAGCACATAGGTGACGACAAAAACAAAGAGGATGGTCACCCCAATGGCAAAAAGCTGGATGGCGAGTTGGGCAGGACTGCCGAAAAACAGGCCGTTGGCGCCGGCCGCGTTTACCTCGGTGGTGGCGAAAAGCCCGGCGGCAATCATGCCCCAGACGCTGCTCAAGCCGTGACAGGGCCACACGTCCATGGACTCGTCCAGCTTGCGCCGGATGCGAAAGCGAATGCCGTAATAACCGATGGGCGCAGCCACTGCGCCTACGACCATGGCGGCCATGGGGGTGATGAAGCCGGCTGCGGGAGTGACTGCGGCCAAGCCCACCACCATGCCGGTGACCAGCCCCAGGGTGCTGGGACGGCCGTCCAGCCAGGAAAGGAGCAGCCACGTCAATCCTGCCGCAGCCGCCGAGGTGTTGGTGGTCAACAGGGCGTTGACCGCCACCCCGTCCGCAGCCAGGGCGCTGCCGCCATTAAAGCCGAACCAGCCCACCCACAGGAGGCCGGCGCCGATGACGGTCAAGGGGATGTTGTGGGGTTCCATGGGCACTTTGCCGAAGCCCTTTCGGGGCCCGATGGCCAGGGCGAAAGCCAGGGCCGCAAAACCGGCGGCGATGTGCACCACGGTGCCCCCGGCAAAGTCCAGGACGCCGAGTTTGGCCAGCCAGCCGCCATTGCCCCAGACCCAATGGCACAAGGGGTCATAGACCAGGGTGGCCCAAACCAGGCTAAAGAGCAAAAAGCTCTTGAAGCGCACCCGCTCCACGAAAGCCCCGGTGATGAGGGCTGGGGTGATCACCGCAAACATCATCTGGAACGCGGCGAACAGGCTGTGAGGAATGGTTTTGCCGTAAT
>JBAQHL010000534.1:0-2192 GCA_049288295.1 Desulfobaccales bacterium | reverse complement strand
CAGTAAAGGTATACGCTATGGGAGAACTTGCCCGGGACGTCATGGATGCCCGGTTTCATACCCTCAGGCCCCAGATGACCGTGGCCGTTGCGGTGAAAATTTTCCAGCAGGCCAGCGAGGAAAGCGGCCGGCGAGTCTTCGGCATGTTGGTGGTGGATGATGATAACCATCTGGTGGGGATGCTCTCGGTCTATGATATTTTCCTGCTGCTCAGGCCCAAGCACACCCATATCTGGGGGGAGATGGCCGACCTGGACCTGGCCGGGCTGCTCAAAGTCGCTTGCGGCCGGGCTCAACCCGTCCTGGTGGGGGATATCATGACCACGGACCTCATCACCATTACCCCGGACACCCATCTTTTGCTGATTATCGACATTATGATTAAAAAACACGTGCGCCGTCTGCCCGTCCTGGATGATGGCCGGGTGGTGGGCATCGTCTATCTCTCCCGGGTCTTCGACTATCTTCTGGATAGGCTGGGGGGGAGATGAAGGAAGGTTCGCGGGGGAAGGGCCAGAGAGGGACGTAGGAGCGGGTTTTAAACCCGCCCATTCCTGCCCTGATTTATACCCCCCAATCCCATGCTTCGGGAGCACAGGCATCCTGCCTGTGATGCACAGGCGGGACGCCTGTGCTCCCGCTCTCGTACTTATTTGCGTATGTTCGCGAACTAAGTGAATCCTTATTAACCTAACGCTGATTTTCGTAATAGGGTACTAACTAATTAAACGGTAGCATGGGCATCCTGCCCGTGCTGGACGGGCTGGAAGCCCGTCCTACCGCGCTAAAGGGTTGGGAAAGGGGCGTAGTGGGAGGGCAGGGAAGTCGATAAGTAATCAGTGATTAGCGAAAAAAACCTGGTAACTGATGGCTGCTCACTGATAACTGATTAGCTCCCGGCCCTTCCCCCCCACAAAATCTTCTACAGCAGGCGAATTATGCCGGTTATCGATCAAAAAGAAGTGCTGAAGGGGCTCACGGTGGCGGAGGCCATGCGCCGCCAGGTCATTGCGGTGGATACCACTGCTTCCCTGGAAAAGGCCATTCGCTTCAGTATCAAGTATAAGGTGAACGCCATTCTGGTCACCGATGAGCATCATCAGGCCCGGGGAGTGGTCACCAAGACCGACCTCATGGGGGCGTATTACGCGGAGCTCCCCCTTAATACCCCGGTGGAGACCATCATGGTGGGGCCGCCCCTGTTCTGCCGCCAGGACGACTCCCTGGACACGGCCCTGGACACCATGCGGTCCCAGCGCATTCACCGGCTTTACGTCCATGGGGAGGACACCGGCCAGGCCGCAGGGGTGTTGGCCTACCCGGACATCGTCGGGCTGCTGTACCGGTTTTGCCGCCGCTGCGACAAGAGTATTTTGCAAAAAAAAGGCGGCCAGGCAGAAGAAGATATCGCCGGGCACCTTAGGGTGCGGGAGGTGATGACCTCAGGGGTGGAGAGTCTCCCTGATAACTCCAGCCTGGCTGAGGTGATGGCTGGTCTGGCTTCCAACCGCTTGGCCGCAACCCTCATCCGGGGTGAGGACGGCGGTTCACGGGGGGTGGTTTCCAAAACAGACCTCATCACCGCTTATAAGCACGGTCTGCCTCATGAAACCACAGCTGGGGAAATCATGAGCACCCCGGTACGCCTATGCCGCCAGGACGACTTCCTGGCCCGGGCCATAGAGGATATGATCTTTTGGGACATTCACCGCCTTTTTGTGGCCAAGGGGGAGGAGCCCCGGGAAGTTGTGGGAGTGCTTTCCCTGTCGGACGCCGCCCGCTTCCGCTCCGGCACCTGCCGGGCCTGCCTCGTGAGCCGCATTTCGGTGTGAAGTTGTGGAGGAGGGGAAAAGCTTCTGGGGGAGGGGCCTAAAGGCCACGCCGGGGAGCTCCCTGAACTTAGCCGGCCGGAGTTAAGAGTTGCTTTCTATCATGGCCAAACGTGCGGTTCGTGTTGCCAGCAAAGGAATTCTCCTCTTGATCGGGGCCCTGATTGTTGCCGTCGGCGGGATGGCGGCGTATGTGGATGCCTTTTGGCTGCACCCTGACCCCCAGGCAGGGCTGGCTTTCATGGCAGTTCCCTTATACCAATTGATTATCGTGGGCTTACTGGCGGGGTTGCAGTTCCTGGTGAAAAAAAGCCCGGGGGCTTAGCTGCAAGAGGTGCCATTATCGGCGGGATGCGTCTTCAC
>JBAQHL010000533.1:0-3591 GCA_049288295.1 Desulfobaccales bacterium | reverse complement strand
CTGGTGGAGGAGTTGGGGGTGGCCCGCTCCCGGGAACATATGTCCCAGGCCGACCTGATCCTGTATCTGGTGGACGGCAGCAAGCCTCTCTCTAAAGAAGATGTCCAGGTTTTTGGGGAATTGGCCGAGCGCCCCGTCCTCATCGTGATGAACAAAATGGACCTGCCCCCAAAGTTCACGGTCGAAGACCTGCGTCCCCACTCGCCTCAGCCCGTGGTGGCGATCTCCGCGCTCACCGGCCAGGGACTGACAAACCTCAAGGAGGCTGTGGTGGACCTGGTCCTGGGGGGCGGGGTGCAGACCGGCGGGGAGATGATCACCCAGGCCCGCCATGCCGAACTGTTAAACCGGGCGCAAGCAGGCCTGGACCAGGGCCGGGAGCTCTTGCAGCAGGCTGACCCTCCCTGGGAACTGGCGGCCCTGGAAGTCAAAGAGGCCCTTCTGGCCCTGGGGGAAATCACCGGCGAGGAAGTGGGAGAGGCCGTCCTGGATCACATTTTTTCCCAGTTTTGTATTGGGAAATAAGGGCACTTAAAGCCTATGAGACCTCTGCGAGAATCCCACGTTGGCCCAAAAGCTTCCCCAATGAATCAATAATATGGCAGGGCGGGCGTCCCACCCGCCTTCTGTAGGGTGCGTTTCTCGCGCCAAAATTGACGGACTGGTAAAAGTCATTTTTCCCCTCCCCTGGTGGGAGGGGATTAAGGGGAGGGGGGCGATAAGTGCTGGATGAATCGGTTACTTTTCACCCCCACCCTAACCCTCCCCCATCAAGGGGGAGGGAACTTTCCCCTTTTTACGAATTTATCAAAATTGGTGCGTAAGACGCACCCTACTTTAAACCTTGATGCCACCGGAATCCCCAAGGCGGGATGCGTTGCGCTTTCCCGCCCAACGGCTCTCGAATCCCTTGATGGTTCATTTCACCGAAAAAATGGTATAACCCCCTGGAAGGAAAAAAATTCTGGCGGGTAACCCCGGTCTGCTTTGCAGACATGACAGAAAAACCAGTTGATGATAAGCTTAGAATAAGGTTCTGGCGTCCTCGACTTTTCATTCCACTTCGTTGGCTAAGAAAGGCTGCATGATGACCCGTCTCTGGCGTTGGCTCAAATATCTCCTCTTTGGCGCAGTTGGTCTGCTGCTGCTCTATGTGGTTGTCGCCCTGGTCTTCATGGACTTCATGGTGGACATGTGGTGGTTCGATTCCCTGGGCTATGTCGGCTATTTCTTCCGCCGCCTGACTTACCGCTACCTCATTCTCCTGGTCTTTAGCCTTTTGTTCTTTCTGGTCTTTTTCCTTAATTTCTGGGTGGCTTCCTGGTTCCTGGGAACTGCGGCCCCGGCTGCGGACCAGCCTGCCCTGGCTCAGTCCCGTTACCGGTATTTTCTGGAAAAATTCCGCTCCGGCTCTTTGAAAATCTACACCCCTTTCAGCCTTATCCTGGCGGTTATCCTGGCCTGGCCCTTTTTCCAGCGCTGGGAGGAAACCCTGCTGTTTCTCTTTGCGCCGGGTGCCGGTATGAAAGACCCGGTGTTCGGCCTGGATGTCAGCTTTTTTCTCTTCTCGCTGCCCATTTATCTGTCAATTTTGCAGACCCTGGTCCTGACCCTGGTCCTTCTTTTCCTGGGACTGGTGCTGCTTTACTGGATGGAAAGACGCTACCTGAGCAAACAGGAACGCGCTTTGCCCTGGGGCGCCAAGATTCATTTGAGCGCCATGGTCTTTGTGCTTTTTGTCCTGGGGATCTGGACCCTCTTCCTCCAGCGTTACTCCCTCCTTTACGGCACTTCCCGAAATGCTATTTTTTACGGCCCCGGCTTTGTGGAAATGCAGGTTGTGCTCCCCCTTATCTGGTTATCCATCTTTTTTCTTTTCACCACCGCAGTCCTCCTGATTTATTACCTCAACACCCACAAATTTTTGAAATTGCTGCTGGCTTCCACCGTGCTCTTCTTCCTGGCTTTGGGCGCCAGATATTCGCCCTTTTTGCCCAACCTTGTCCAGCAATATGTAGTCGTGCCCAACGAAATTTCCCGGGAATGGCCCTTTATCGACAACAATATCAAGGCCACCCTGGCGGCCTACGACCTCAACAAGGTGGAGCGCCGGGATTTTCAGATTGAGCCCATGGAGTGGAACCTGCAGGCCCCCATTGTCAAGACCAATCTGCGCAACATTCCCGTGTGGGACCAGGAGGTGCTCCTGGAGGTCTTCCAGCATCTCCAGGAATTGCGCACCTATTACAAGTTTCCCGGCGTCGATGTGGACCGCTACACCGTGGGCGGCGTCTACCAGCAGGTGTTTCTGGCCCCCCGGGAGCTAAGCATGGCTGATCTCCCCGCGGCCGTGCGCAACTGGATCAACGAACGCCTCAAGTACACCCACGGGTACGGGGCGGTCATGACCCCTGCGGCCCAGGGCGGGGAGGAGCCCATGACCTGGTTTATCCGGGACATCCCGCCCCAATCCGATTACGGCTTCAAAATCGCCCAGCCGGCCATTTACTTCGGTCTCTTGGATTACGGCTATGTCATCGCTCCCAATGAAAGCCGGGAACTCAGCTATCCTACGGCGGAAGGGGATCGGCTCAGCGATTACCAGGGAAAAGACGGCATTTACATCCATTCCCTCTTCCGGCGCCTGCTTTTTTCCTTATATTTCCAAACTCGGGACATTCTTTTTACGGGAAAAACCATCCCTGATAGCCGGATTCTCATCCGGCGCAATATCTTAGAGCGCATCAAGACCCTTACCCCTTTCTTTCATTTGGACAAGGACCCTTACATAGTGGTCACCGAAAAGGGCCTTTTCTGGATTCAGGACGCGTACACCACTTCGGCCTACTACCCTTACTCCCAGCCTTTTGAAAACAAGCTGAACTATATCCGCAATTCAGTGAAAATTGTCGTGGATGCCTATAACGGCACCGTGGATTATTACCTGGCCGACGAGCGGGACCCCATCATCCAGGCCTACAACCGCATGTATCCGGGTCTTCTGAAGCCCTTGCACCAGATGCCCGCTGATCTCAAAAAACATATCCGCTACCCCAAGGATATTTTCGACATCCAGGTGGAAATTTACGCCAAGTATCACCAGTATGACCCGGGGGTCTTTTTCAGACAGGAAGACCTCTGGGAAATGCCCGAAATCATCCACCGGCGCAAACCGGAACCCATGAAACCCTATTACCTGACCTTGAACCTCATCAGCCGGGACAAAGTCGAGTTTATCCTGGTGAGCCCCCTCACCCCCAAGGCCCGCACCAACCTCAGGTCTCTCATGGTGGCCGGCTGCGATGGGGAAAATTACGGGAAAATCTTTGCCTATGACTTTCCCCAGGGGGTGCTGGTCTTCGGTCCCTCACAAATCGACGCCTTCATCGACCAGAACACCACGATCGCCCAGCAGTTCACCCTGTGGAACCAGTTAGGCTCCCAGGTGGAGCGGGGCAAGATGATCCTCATTCCGGTCACCGGGGGGGTGGTCTATGTGCAGCCGGTCTATCTGAAGGCCACCGCCGGGGTGTCCATTCCCCAACTCCAGCGTATTATCCTCAACAAAGGTGAGGTGACCGTCATGGAGCC
>JBAQHL010000532.1:0-3042 GCA_049288295.1 Desulfobaccales bacterium | reverse complement strand
CCCACCGCCTGGGGTTTTTGTTCCTCGCCTTCCTTGGCCTTCTTGGGAGGCGGCACCCGGCAGGGACCCTGGGAGCAAATCCGGCAACAAGCGCCCTCCGCCCCGATGGGACAGGGCTTCATCTTCTCGGCCCGGTCAAAGATGGTCTCAATGCCCTCCGCCTGGGCTTTCTTGAGCATCTCCACCGTCGCCACATCTACTGAATACTTTTCCACGTCTGGCATTTACCTTTCCTCCAGTTTCATACGATACAAGGCAACCTTCATGGCGCCTTTCAGCCCAGTGCCGTTTTTCTGTGGGACTTAAATAAATCCTAATCAGGCCCTGGTGCTTGTGGGGGATGAGTAGGGTTCCGTTTAAACAAGTTCTTTAACCAATTCTTTGGCCAGCTTCACTGCCTCGGGATGCCGCATGATGAGGAGGTCGCTGCCGGCCAGGAGCAGGCTCGCCGCGGTGATGGCCTCCATGAGGATGCCCCGGGTCTTCTGGTCGCCGAGTTGAGGCGCTTCCTCGTTGGTCTGCTTGCATTCTTTGACCTTCCAGACTTCCTGGCCCATGTAATTGATGATGGGCAGCTGCAGCTTTTCGTCTTCCTGGGTGAGGGCCGCCATACGGTCACGCTCCATCACCGAGTAGCAGTACTCCATGCCGTAACCCAGGCCGCCGGTGGTGGGGTCCACCAGGATGCTGGTGTCCTTGACGCCCAACTGCCCCAGCAGAATGTTGAGCTGCTTGGCCAGGTTGACGTCGATGGGGCTGTTGGCCGAAACCATGTGGTTGTAACCCAAAGCCGCGGCGCCGATCTTTTTGTAGTTTTTGTCCTGCACCGGGCCCAACACCAGGTTCATGTCTGCGCAGGCCTCGGCCACTGCCGGCAACACCTCGGCGTCTTTTTCAATGTTGGTGGTGCCATAGACGATGACCGGTACGTCCACGGCCGACGCCACTTTTTTAGCGGTTTGGGCTGCCGATTCCGGGGAAGCATTTTGCCCATTGGGGTCGGTGCTCACCAGGATCAGGGCGATGGCATCCGCGCCGTATTCCTTGACGCACTTCTGGGCCCAAGCCGCCGGGTCGCCCAGGACGTCCTTAAATGGTTCCTTACAGGGCTCGGCCCAATCTTCGCCGGGGTCCATGTCCCAGACCTCCATGGCGATCCGGGGCGCATTCGGCATGGGTCCCTCAAAAACATAAAAGGGGTAAGAAGTCTCACCCCCCAAGGTTATGGCCTTGTCGCCCTTGCCGATGGTTACGGGTTTAATGGCCCCTGAATAAATTTGTTTGGGAATCTCAAAAGCCAAAATTGTTCCCTCCTTATCATTAATATTGGCGTATTAGCGAAAGACGCGCCTCTTTCCCATAGAGACGTCTAGGTATTGTGAAAATAATAATTTATTCACCAGCCTGTCAAGCAAAAAATCAAGGCCAGCCATGCTTAATTATTGCACTTAGGGCAATAATTTTGAAAAGATGCCGTGCACTGCTTGCAAGGCCACAGAATCAGCAGGCAGGGTGAATGTGGGCCGGCCCTGGGCATCATACTCTGCCACCAGGGGGTCCTGGGGGATGAGCCCGGCCAGGTCAAGGCCCTGGGAGGAAATTTCCTCTTGTGCCCGGTCGCTCAAGCCGTTCACCACCCGGTTGACCAGGAGCACTGACCGGCCTATCACAATCCTGAGCTGGCTGGCCAGGTCCTTCAAGCGCCGGGCCGCCTGGATGCCCCGCCAGGAGGGATCGGAAACCAAAACCAGCAGGTCCACGTTCTTGGTGGTCAGGCGGCTCATGTGTTCCATGCCCGCCTCATTATCCATGAGAATATACGGATAATTTTTTCCCAGGACCTCCATATAATGGGCCACCAGGTGATTGGCGGCGCAGTAACACCCCGGGCCCTCGGGCTGCCCCATGCTGATGAGGTCGAAGCCGTCGGCCTCCACCAGACACTGGTTGATGCGCATTTCGATGAGCTGATCCTTGGTCATGCCCACCATGCCGCCGCCTTCTTTTTTCATTTCCTCCCGGGCGGCGCCTACGGTGCTGGGAATATTGATGCCCAAAACTTCGTTCAGGTTGGCGTTGGCGTCGGCGTCCACCGCCAGCACCGGGGTCCTGCCGCGATCCACGAGATAGCGCAGCATCATGGCCGCCACGGTGGTCTTGCCGGTGCCGCCTTTGCCTGCCATGGCAATGAGAAAACTCAAAGGCGCTCCTCCTTGGCCGCCCTGATAAAGATGGGGAGGTCAGCCTTGCCGTCCCCCTTGGTGCACACTAGCCAGAGCGTCCTCTTGGCACTTTGCTTAACTTGGTTATTGTAATATTTTTCACAAAAGACGTCAACACCTGGGAAAAGGGCAGAAAGGTGGAACAGCGGGTGGGGCGGGTTAAGCTCAAAAAGCACAGCCGGAAGGGAGGAGGGTCCTCCCTTCCGGACTGGTTTTCCCTATTTTCCCTATGGAAAAGGAGATGGACCAGGAGAGTGAGATGGAGAGGGGGGAGGCGGCACATACTGAACCGGAGGCGGCGGAGGCGGCGCCGCTACCTGGGGCGGCACATACAAGCCGCTGCCCAGGTTTTCCACCTGATCACGCTTGCCGAAAGTCTGGGGAGCCAGGGGAGGCACCGCCCCGCCGGTAAACTGGCTCGGGCCCATGTCGGTTAACCCTGAGCCGATGCCGGTGGTCATCTGCCTTTCCAGGGGTTTCAGATCCTGCCTGGTGATGTTCACCGGCACCGTGGGAGGCTGAGACATGCCTATGCGGCAATATTGCAGGACTCCCATGAGTTGAACTCCGGGGACTCCCGGCAGGATGTTTCTCACCTCCAGCTTGGTCCCCTCGGTGTAGACGTCGGTGGCACCTGGCAACAGCTTGGTGTACCAACGGGTGCCCCTCACCCCCAGCACCGCGGTGTGGGTCTTCATGATGAAGTCCGGGGAATCCTTGGGGTAGACTTTTTCCACCGCGGTGTGCACCAGCCCCCGGGCGACGTCCAGCACGGCCTTGCGCTCACTTTTGGCCGCGTTAAACATGTACTCCTCGATGG
>JBAQHL010000531.1:0-2415 GCA_049288295.1 Desulfobaccales bacterium | reverse complement strand
CTGCGTAAGCACAGGGATAGCCTGTGGCCCCGGTTTGACTGCAACCCGGTGCCGAGACCCGAAAACCCTGCTAATGGCCCCCGGCCTGGAGTAATCCCGAGGCTGCGGCTGATAACACCAGCACTTCCACAATGGCGATGCCCACTAGAATGTATTCCTGAGACTTGAGAAACTTAAAGATTACGCCTATATAACAGACAATGGTGGCGCCGGCCAGGATAACGATGGGGATGTAAACCAGAAAATCCCCATATCGCAATTTACTCACCCAGGCCCAGCCGGGCTGAATATTGGCGGCCTGCATATAGTCATGGCTGGATTGGGTCCAGTATACGGGGACCATCTCCATGGGCACATAGGAGCCCAAAATCCCTGAGATGTATATGGCAAAAGCTACAAGCAGCAAGGCAAAGCCGAACAAGGTTAGCCTATTGAGAAGATTGGCGTAGAATAATTGCGCTTCTGAGGCTTTTATGGGACTCATAGTTCCTCCACCTCTCCGTTAAATTCCCAGGCCTTTTAAGAAGGCCCGAACCCCGGCGAACAGCAGCAAGCCGATGACGATGTAGCGAATAATGGCCGGTTTGGTGCGGGTCAGGATGGGAACCCCGACCCAGCTTCCCAGCATAATGCCGATGAGGGAAGGCACCACGATGAGGGGCATCATGGCCCCGCTGTTGACGTAAATCCAGGCGGCGCTGGTATCAGTGATGGAGAGCAGGAATTTGCTGGTGGCCACCGACACCTTGAGGGGCGCGCCCATGAGCAGATTGAGCACCGGCACGTTGGCCCAACCCGCGCCCAGGCCGAACATGCCGGCCATGATGCCGATGACCACGAACAGGCCAAGGCCTATGGGAGTGCGGTGGACCTTCCACTCCACTTCCTGATGGGTGGAGATATCCATGTAGGTGCCTTTCATGCCCAACATCCGGGCCACGTTGTCCATCTCCTCCACCACCGGATATTCCGACTTTTTCGCCAAAAGCATGATGACCACGATGCCCAGGATGGTGACCCCCAGAGAGATTTGGATAATGTGGGTGGGTAAGGCCAGGCCCATCAAGGCTCCGATAATGGAAGCGGTGGAAGCAATCAAAGCCGAGGGCAGGGCCAAACGCAGGTCAGCCATGCCCACCCGCAAGAGCCCGGGACCGGCGGATAACGCTCCTGACAGGGCTACCAAAAGGCCGGCGCAGCGGACAAAATCCAGGTGAAAGGGGAAAAAGCCGCTGACAATGGGGACAAAGATCACACCACCGCCGACCCCCCCCAAAACCGCGACAATGCCCATAACAAAGGTCATAACAAAGAGGATTAAAATCCAGGCCCACCAGGGGAGGGAGCTTCCCTGACCTCCGGGATTGGCAGCTCCCAGGGCCGTGCCGCCCATCGCCCAAAGCCACACCGCGAACGCCGCCACTAAGAGTAAAACGAGAGCGGCCCTTTTGAAATATTTTTTGTGATTTTCCATGCTTCCCCTATCCAAGGTAATCGGGACGAGTAGCCCCCTGAGGGGAACTCTGCGAATCCCTTAGGCAATCTTTAGTTCCAGTTATAAACCTTTTTTTTATAAAAGCTTGTGAAGGCGAAAGTCAAGGACAAATTAACAAGCGGGAGCAGGGTAAAGGGAATCACCCTCTGGAAAGGCCTGCCTGGCCTGAGTCCCCTGAAGGAAAAAACTCGTGAAAAAACCCCCAGGGGCATCCCTGGGGGTTGCGAAATTTCGCGGAGTATATGCCGGTTATTTCTTGTCGTCGCCGGGTTTTTCCACCGCAGGCTTGGCTTCGCCAGGTTGAGTTTCCCTGGGTTTCATCTCTGCTTTGGCCGCCTCGGCGCCCTCTTTCTTTTCCGTCTCCTTCTTTTCGCCTTCTTTCTTTTCAGCGGCCGCTTTTTCCGCTGCCGGTTTGGTGGCTTTGGGCTCTTCCGGTTTTCCGCAGCCCACTACCAATATTCCGGCAAGGAAGATCATGATCAGAAACCCTGCCAGACGTCTCATAAAACCTCCTTGGCTTAAATTACCCTTGATAAAACCTTATCGTGTAAGACTTGGCATCGTGTCAAAGGTTAAGCGGCTTTCGGTTTATTCTCCCCACACCAAATCTTTACGGATCCAACCGATCACCTCGTTTTCCACATAATACCCGATTTTAATCCATTCCTTTTGCTCTTGAAAAATTTTAAAGACCTGGCCGCACTTGACCTGGGTCACCACCGGGTGCTTCGCTCCAGGCCCTTTCCGGATATTGACCCGGTCAGGCAGGATCACCGCGGTATGGACCTTTTCATTAATCAGGGAGCGGTTAACCCAGCCCACTTTGTCCTGCCAGTCCCTGATTTGCACCCATTCCCCCTTTTTCCCTGCCAACTCCACGGGATATCCCAGGTGGGCTTGATAGAGAACCTCGGCCTTAG
>JBAQHL010000530.1:0-3118 GCA_049288295.1 Desulfobaccales bacterium | reverse complement strand
GGGCGTCCCCGCCCGCCATTTTTGGTGGGCAGTGCCTGAAGGCGGGATGCGCTGCGCTTTCCCGCCCTACGTCTCTATAGTTCTCGAAACTCGAAACTAAGAACTCGAAACTTTTCGGAACTGGTTGAAGGGCTCACGCCAAGGGGCAAAGGCGGCGCCAAAAGGGGCGCCGGGCCGGACTCAACGGCTAAAGCGGACGGAGTCGATGATACCCTGGAGAGCCGCCCGGTGCTGGGCGAACTGGCGCGGGTCGGCGTGGGCCATGAAGCTGTAGTAATAATTCTGGCCGTCATAGCACTGCCATTGGATGCGCTGGAAGCCTCCGGAGCCTTTTTCCGCGGTTTCGATGGTTTCCCAGCCGATGACCTCACCCTGATCCCGCCGCTTCACCGACATATACTTGCCGATGCTTTTTTCCTCCAGGGCCCGCTTGTAGCTGGTTTCCACGGAGGCTTGCCTGGGGAAGCTCGGCACCATCTGGGTGAAATGGAAGTTGAAGCCCGCGGTGGTGCCTGGGAGCATGAATTGGGCCCTTTCCCCGGTGGGGTCCCCTGAGCCTTCCTGGCGCCAGCCCGCCGGGATGGTGTAGGAAAAGGGCCTCACCCTGTTCCTGAAAGTGGTGGCGGAAGCCAGGCCTTTGCCCCCCACCTGTTCATTGGCCACATTGTGGGGCCCGTCGCCGCTTTGACTTTGGGCCTGGGGCTGGGTGCTCTGCCGGGTGGCCTGCACCCCCCGCTGGATGGCCCCCCACTGGGCCCAGACCACAGCCGGCACAATTACCATAAGGGCCAGAATCACGGCCAGCGCCCACCATTTTTTCCCTTTCAACATCTTGTTCCTCCTTCTAAAAAAGATCTTGTGAGGTTAAACCCGAAGTGTTCCAATATTTCATCGGAAACCGGGCGAGTCAAGATAAATGGGCAACACCACATATCACGCTGCCGGGCTGCCTGGAAGGTTTTTCTGCCGGTGTATTCCTGTGTTTTTTTGATATAATTATAAAATTTGTTATTTGTAAGGAGTCTTTTATGGTTGACCTGAACATGAAAGCGGTGCGCCCGGTGAAGCTCACCCCCGAAAGCCGCTTTCGTTTCCGCTGCCATCCCGGCATTTCCTGCTTTACCGCCTGCTGCGGCAAAACCACCATCATGCTCACCCCCTATGACATTCTGCGCCTCAAACAGCGCCTGGGGATAACCTCCAGCGACTTTCTGGAGAAATATACCCGGCGGGACGTCCACGATAAGTCCGGGTTGCCCCTGGTCCTTATGGACATGCCCCGTTACGGCGGCGTCTGTCCCTTTGTCAGACCCGTGGAGGGCTGCCTGGTCTACACCGACCGCCCCGCCACCTGCCGCTATTACCCCGTGGGTCAGGGCAGTCTGGTGACCGAAGAAGGGTTGGATGAATTCTACTTCCTGGTGCGGGAAGACCACTGCAAGGGGTTTGAAAACGATGACGAGTGGACCGTGGAGACCTGGAAAAAAGACCAGGGCGCGGACTACTACGACGAGATCAATTCAGATTGGAAGGCCATGATGCTCAGGCGCAGTTCCGTGGGCAAGCCTGACATGGACGAAAAAACCGCCAACCTGTTTTACCTGGTGATGTACGACCTGGACCAGTTTCGCCGCTTCGTCTTTACCTCCCGTTTTCTCAATGTTTTTCAGGTGGACGAGGAGACCCAGCAGCGCATCTACGATGACGACCTGGAACTGTTGAAATTCGGCTACCAGTACATCAAAATGGTGCTGAAAATCGAAAGCACCCTGCAAATGCAAGAGCCCCCGGCGCCCACCCCAGGGACCCAGCCCTGATGAGGGCGGCCTGGAAGAAGGGAAAGCCCGCATGATTGCCATGAACGAAGCGCAACCTGGTCCTGAGGAGATCAAGGTTATTTTGCGGAACTACAAGGTGGTGGCGGTGGTGGGGCTGTCCCCCAAACCGGAGCGGCCGAGCTTCAGGGTGGCCCAGTATCTCAAGGACCACGGCTACCGCATCGTCCCGGTGAATCCCGGGCAGAAAGAAATTCTTGGAGAAACGTGTTACCCCCGCCTGAAAGACATCCCCTTCCCCGTGGAAGTGGTGGATATTTTCCGCAACGTGGAGGCCATCCCGGCCATCGTGGACGAAGCCATAGAGGCCGGGGCCAAGGTGGTGTGGATGCAGCAGGGCCTGGCGGAACCGGTCTCGGCGCGCAAGGCCAGGGAAGCGGGCCTCCAGGTAATCATGGACCGCTGCATGAAAATCGACCACGCCCAGCTTCTGGGATGAAGATCATGCATCTTGAGGGGAGGGACCGGGGGAGCAGCGGCTTCCCCACCCTCCCCTCAAGCTCACCTCCTCTTTACTAATTAGTAATCAGGAAAAGTGACTTGGCCGCAAGGACTCGAAACTGGCAACTGGATACTGACTTCCGGCGCTCCCCAAATATTCATCCTTAACTTATCCGCCGCTTTTGCCGAACAAGACAAAGACTCCATACCAAAGGAGGAGGCCGGTGGGGATGGTCTTGTCTTTAATCTGCGGATTAGGCGGCGCTCTTGTGGGAGCCTTCCTCAGCGGCCGTCTTATTGCCTACGCCCAGGCCCTTAACCAGCAAAAGCAGGTTCGAGACCGGGAAGCCCGCACCCTGCTTAACCTTTTTCAGGCCCTCCTCGCCGAATTGACTGCCCTCTGGACAGGCTATACGGCCCTGGTGGGGGAGGAACTGGAAAGTTTGGACAAGCCCCAGGAACTCACCTTTGCCGGGGTCATCACCGCCTCCCATTACTATTTCACCGTCTACGACAACACGGCCCAACTCCTGGGGACCCTGGACCCGGACTCCGCCAGGCGCCTCATTGAAACCTATGTGAATCTCAAGATCTACTTTGATGAGCTCAATGCCTATCAGCACCTCGCGGATAAGCACCGGGAGGTGCGCTTAAAGACCAACGTCAATGTCTACGAGGCCAGGGAAGTCCGGCAGGAGTATGAAAATTTTTTCCATTATCTGAAAAAACGCCATCTCCAGATAAAAGGCCTGGTCATGGGAGCCCAGGAGATGCTCAAGGAATTCATTTCCCTGGGTGAACAGGCTCGCACCAACGTCACCCTGAAGATTTGACCTTTCGCC
>JBAQHL010000529.1:0-7321 GCA_049288295.1 Desulfobaccales bacterium | reverse complement strand
CATCCCTGTGCCGAAGTGGTGGAACTGGTAGACACGCCATCTTGAGGGGGTGGTGGGGAATACCCGTGCGGGTTCAAATCCCGCCTTCGGCACCATGTTAATATTTTAGGAGTAATCTCAAGAGGTTACGCCTTCCGCATTTTTGCAGGTTGTGCAGTGGTGGCACCAGGCGGGCGCAGGTCAGGGAGCCGGATGACAGCCGCTGCAACGTTCCCATCGAGGGGTGGTGAGAATTTTATAGGCTATCCCTTCCAAGCGGGGTGACTCCCCAAACCTTCTGACAGTATTCCCTGATGGCCCGATCTGAGGAAAATTTGCCCATGCGGGCCGCGTTAAAGATGGACATGCGGGTCCAGCGCTTTTCATCCCGGAAAGTCTGGTCAACCTCATCCTGTTTGTCCACGTAAGACCGGTAATCAGCCAGGAGCAGATAGTCGTCCCGGTAGAGAAGCGAGGCCACCAGGGGCTGGAAGAGCTGGAAATCGCCATGGGAGAAGTATCCCGAGCTGATCATATCGATGGTCTCCCGCAATTCCCGGTCTCCCTCGTAGTGGCCCCAGGGACTGTAACCCCTGGCCTTCAGGTCCGCCACCTCCTGGGCCTTAAGCCCGAACAGAAAGAAGTTTTCCGGTCCCACCTCTTCCCTGATCTCCACATTGGCCCCGTCCAGCGTCCCGATGGTGAGCGCCCCGTTCATGGCGAATTTCATGTTGCCGGTGCCGGAGGCCTCCTTGCCCGCGGTGGAGATCTGCTCCGAAAGATCGGCCGCCGGGTAAACGAACTGGCCGTGTTTCACATTGAAATCCGGGAAAAAAACCACCTTGAGCCGGTCCCTGACCTCCGGGTCCTTATTTACCACTTCAGCCACTGAATTGATGAGCTTAATGATGAGCTTGGCCATGAAATAGCCGGGCGCGGCCTTGCCCCCGAAGATGAAGGTCCGGGGCGTGATATCCTGATCCAAGTGATGTTTCAGGCGGTTGTACAGGGTGATGATGTGCAGCACGTTTAAATGCTGTCGTTTATATTCATGAATGCGCTTCACCTGGATGTCGAAAAGACTTGCCGGATTGACCGCCACCCCGGTGCGCTCCCGGATGATGGCCGCCAGCGTCTGCTTGTTTTCCAGTTTCACCCGGCGCCAGTCCTGGTGGAAATCCAGATCCTCGGTAAATTCCTCTAACTTCCTGAGTTCCTCCAAATGCCTGATCCAGGTGTCGCCGATCTTCCGGGAGATGAGCCCGCTCAGGGAGGGGTTGCTCAGGGCCAGGAAGCGCCGGGGGGTTACGCCGTTGGTGATGTTAATAAACTTTTCCGGCCAAAGCTCGAAAAAGTCCCGGAGCACCGTCTGTTTGAGAAGCTCAGTATGGAGGGCCGCCACCCCGTTGATGGTGTGACTGCCCACGCAGGCCAGATTGGCCATGCGCACGAATTTCTCCCCTTCTTCATCAATAAGGGAAAGCCGCCGCAACCGGTCCTCCTCCAGGGGATATTTAAGGCGCACCTCATCCAAAAACCGGCCGTTGATTTCATAAATGATTTCCAGGTGCCGGGGCAGGAGTTCGGCAAAAAGGGGCAGGGGCCAGGTTTCCAGGGCCTCAGGCAACAAGGTGTGGTTGGTGTAGGCCAGGGTTTTCCGGGTGATTTCCCAGGCCTGCTCCCAGGGGATCAGGTGTTCATCCACCAGCAGGCGCATCAACTCGCCCACGGCCAGGGCAGGGTGGGTGTCATTGAGCTGGATCGCAAAGCTCTCGTGGAACTTCTCCAGATTTTTCCTGTTCAGCAGGTAAATGCGAATCATGTCCTGCAGCGAACAAGAGACAAAAAAGTGTTGTTGGGCCAACCGGAGCCGTTTTCCCACCTCGGGCTCGTTATTGGGGTAGAGCACCTTGGTGACGTTCTCCGAGATTACCTTTTCAAGGACCGCACCATAATAGTCACCCACGTTGAAGTCGGCGAAATCAAATTCCTCCACCGCTTCCGCCTTCCAGAGGCGCAGGAGATTGGCGACCCGGTTGCGGTAGCCGGGAACCGGATAGTCGTAGGCCTCCCCTTTTACCACTGCACCGGGCACCCAACGCACCCGCTGGTGGCCATCGGCATCCTCATAAGTCTCGGTGTAGCCCTTCCAGCCCACCCGATAGGCGATCTCCGGCCGGCAAATTTCCCAGGGGTTGCCCAGTTCCAGCCACTTATCCGTAATCTCCACCTGCCAGCCATCCCGGATTTCCTGATCGAAAATGCCAAATTCATAGCGAATGCCATAGCCGATGGCGAGAACGTCCAGGGTGGCCAGGGAGTCCAGGTAACAGGCGGCCAGCCTTCCCAAGCCCCCGTTTCCCAGCCCGGGCTCGGCCTCATGTTCTAAAATTTCCTCCAGCTTGAGTCCATGGCGAGACACCGCCTCCCTGATCTGTTCCCAAATACCCAGATTTATGATGCTGTTGCCCAACTGGGGCCCCAGCAGGAATTCCGCCGAGAGATAGCTCACCACCTTGGCGTCGTCCCTCAAGATTTTCAGGGTTTGCATCCATTTATGGAGCAGCCGGTCCCGCACCGTGTAAGCCAGGGCCATGTACCAGTCATTCCTGGTGGCCAATTCGGGAAGCCGCCCCTGAACATAGTAAAGATTGTCCAGGATGGCCTGGGCCAGAATTTCGGGGCTGGTGCCGATGCGGATATTTTTGTGGTCTTGAAGGTCCTCAGTCTTTTTCATGATTCTTCCTGGTTATTGCTTAGTATAAATATCAGGTTCTCAGTTTACACTAACCCAAAGAAGCCGGTCAAACACACGCTGAAAGCCGTTGGCCCACCTGTGCCGCCGGGCCTTTTTTAGGGGGTCAAGAGATGCAAAGGCTCACCTGCGGCTGTGTCCTATTATACTAAGAAAGTTTTTTAGATATATGGGATCATGCAATCCTAACCCCTCCCAAATGGTTGAATCTCACCGCGGCTTGACAATTTCCCTCCCCTCATGTCAAGCTGAACCTGGCAGTTTGGCTGCAGGCCGGCTGCCTTGTTACTGGCCATCTTGACGGGTGAAGTCGCCTGCCCTGACGATTTATCATGCTTTGCGGGTCCGCCCAGGGTCCAAGAGTTATTTAGGGTGGCGCCGCCCACCAATTATTTTGGCGGGAGTGCCCGCCCTACATTTATTGGGACCGGTAGGACGGGCTTCCAGCCCGTCCAGGCACAGGTTGAAAACCTGTGCCACCAAGTCTTTTCATGGTTCTAAGAGAGCCAGGGGCTCATGAACAACTATTATGAAAAAGTTAAGCCAGGGAGAAGCCTGCATGCTGCCGTTAAAAAAAATCCTTATTCCCACCGATTTCAGTGAGCCGGCCCGGGAGGCTTTAAAGACCGCCGTTGAATTTGCCCAACATTTCTCGGCCCCGCTCCTCCTGGTGCACGTGGTGCCGCCGGTGCCGGTGCCCTATCAGCCCCTCATCAGCCCGGCTCCGGTCTTTGACACCACCTCCTATCTCCAGGAACTTATTAAGGCCTCCCAGGATGCCCTGGAAAATTATGCCAGCAAGCATGTTCCCCCGAACTTGCAGAGAACTTTGTCCGTCACTGCGGGTGACCCGGCCTATGAAATCCTCAGGTTGATTCAGGAACTGAAACCGGACCTGGTAGTCACTGCCACCCACGGACATGGGGGCTGGCGGCGTTTCCTGTTCGGCTCCGTGGCGGAAAAGGTGGTGCGCCAGTCGGTTTGTCCCGTTCTGGTGGTCCATGCCCCTCCGGGTGAGGGGAAAGAAACCCCAAAGAAGGCCAGCTCCTGAGAGATGTCCCCAACCTCTCACCGGTTTCCCGGGTTGGCCGGTCGCCTGCGCCTCGCCTGCAACGCGGTTGGCGTGACGCTTCTTTTTCTTGTCATGGGATTGGCCGCCCAGGATGCCAAACCCTCACACCTTACCTGGGGCTCCCCCACCATCCTGGAAAACCTGTGGTCTGCCGCTGAACTTAGGGGAGAATCACCCAAAAATCTCCTGGGGAAGAATTGCCCTCCCGGCCCGGCAAAACCCCAGATTGTGCTGGCGCCCCTCCCGGCCCCGTGGCACCACTCCATCCGCAAAGTCAACCCCGTGAAAAACCGCAAAGTCGCGGCCCTCACCTTTGACCTCTGCGAAGGGGCCCAGGAGGTTTCGGGGTACGATGCCGGGGTCGTCAATTACCTGAGGTCCCAGCGGGTGAAAGCCACCTTCTTTGCCGGGGGCAAATGGATGCGCTCCCATCCCGAACAGACCCTGCATCTCATGGCCGACCCCCTCTTTGAGGTGGGCAATCACAGCTGGAGCCACCGGAATTTCCGGGGTCTGAGCCGGGCAGCAATGGAAGACCAGATTCAGCGGACCCAGGCGCAGTATGAGAGTCTGCGTCAGGAATTGGCCCGGCGGGTTCAGGCTAAGAGCCTTGACCTCCGGGAACTGGAGAAAATCCCCCGAGCCCCCCTCACCTTCCGCTTTCCCTACGGCGCCTGCAACGCTGAAGCTTTGCGCCTTACGGCCCAGTTGGGCCTGCCCGCCATCCAGTGGGACGTTGTCACCGGCGACCCCGACAGACGCCAGACCGCCGAAAAAATCGCCAGGGTGATTTTGAGCAAGATTCAACCGGGCTCAATTATCATCGGCCATGCCAACGGCCGGGGGGTCTGGACGGCAGACGCCCTGCCCCTGGTGGTCCCGAAACTCCGGGACCTGGGCTATGAACTGGTCACCGTCAGCGAGCTGCTGCAGTGCGGGCCGGCGGTGTCCAGCCCGGATTGCTATACCCGGAAAGCCGGCACTCTGGTTTGGGCCACCCTTAAATGACCCGAGGTGAGGCCATGGAGCGCCCTTTTGGTTCCCGGGTTTATGTTCTCCCCGCCTGCACCCTCAGGAGACTGACACGCCCTGAAGCCCCGCCTGTCGCCGAAATACTGGTGGCCATGGACCCCTGGCGCACCCTGGACTACCGGGCCGAGGTCTTCGCCGCCTACCTGGCCCGCCCCGATGCCAATCTCCTGCGCTTTACCATAAGGGTCTCCGGTGACTTGGCCGGCCTTGTCACTGTGCGCTATCCCTGGCTCAGGGGGGTTTATCTCGAAACCCTGGCCATCTTTCCCCCCCACCAGGGAACGGGGCTGGGCCGGGAGGTCATGTCCTGGATTGAAACACAGGCCCGTCCCCACACGAAAAACTTCTGGACCGCGGTTTCCTCCTTCAACCATAAGGCCCGCCGCTTTTACCAGAGCCTGGGTTTCGTGGAGACCGCGCAGTTGCAGGATTTGGTCAAAGACGGGTATGATGAATTGTTGTTGCGCAAGATAATGGCCTGAAATGGCTTGGCTTAATTATCCGGGAGCACAGGCATCTTGCCTGTGAGGTGAACGGTAGCAAGGGCATCCTGCCCATGTCTGGACGAAATAGCCTGTCTCTTATGCCAAGATGCCGTCAAACGAGTAATTTTTTCTGTAGGGCGCGGCTTGCCGTGCCCCAACGCAGGCCAAAATCTGGCAACAGTTTATTACCTCTATGACCGCAACTTATAACGAGTTGCATTCTGTGGATAATTTATTGTAGCCGCAGGCTTTAGCCTGCGTCTGCACAGGTGAGGACAACTGTGCCACCGTTTGATGCAAACCGGTTTTAGTGTAATCCCTCCCCCCCACGTTCTTTTGGCATCCTGACCCGAAAAGTTGTAACATGTTGTCAGCAAGCTCTTCAAAAGGGGCAGAGCCTGGATCATGGATTACAAGGATTATTACACCACCCTGGGGGTCAGCAAGACAGCCACCCAGGAGGACATCAAAAAGGCTTTCCGCAAGCTGGCCCGGAAGCACCATCCCGACGTCAACCCGGGGGATGATGCGGCCACCGAGAAATTCAAGGAAATCAGCGAGGCCTACGAGGTCCTGTCCGACCCGGAGAAGCGCCAGAAATACGACCAGTTCGGGTCCCAATGGCAGCAGTACTCCCAGACCGGCGGGCGGCCCGAGGACTTCAACTGGTCCCAGTGGCAGGCCGGCCCCGGCGCCTCCTCTTCCTACCGCACCGTCACCCCCGAGGAGTATGCGGAGATGTTCGGCGGCGAGGAGCACTTCTCCAGCTTTTTCGAGACGCTTTTCGGCAGGGCGAGAGGCGCCTACGGCGCCGGGGCCCACGCCGGGCCTGAGTTCCGCTATCGGGCCGCGCCCCGCCGCGGCCGGGACATCGACTACACCCTCACGGTCACCCTGGAGGAGGCCTTCCACGGAGGCAGCCGCATTCTGGAGTGGGACACGGGCCGCAAAATCGAGGCCAAGGTGCCCCCAGGGGTGAAAACCGGCTCCAAGCTCAAACTGAAGGGCCAGGGGGAGCCGGGACGGGACGGCGGTGAGGCCGGCGACCTCATGCTCCACATCGAGGTTCTGCCCCATGCCCGCTTTATGCGGGACGGCGGCAACCTCAGCCTGATCCAACCCGTGGACCTGTTCACCATGCTCCTGGGGGGAAAAACCACCGTAAACGCCATAGACCGGGTCGTCAAGCTGGACATTCCGCCTGGAACCGCCAATGGCCGGGTCTTTCGCCTCAAGGGCTTAGGCATGCCCCATTTGAAAAAGCCCGAACAAAGGGGCGACCTCCTGGTCAAGGCGGAGGTGGTCCTGCCGGAGAGCCTGAGCGAACCGGAAAAAGAGCTGGCGGAAAAGTGGCGGGACCTGCGCCAGGAAAAAGCCGCGTCATCGTCGTAACCGGAACCCGAAGCGAGGAGACCTGTGCATGACTCCCCAGGATCAAGATATATTCGGAAAAGGCCCCATCATCTTCACCCGCACCGTGGCCGCGCAACTGGCCCGGGTGCCCCTGGAGTTCCTGGACCGCCTGGAGGCCGAGGACCTTATCCAACCCCAGGAACTGGAAGGCGGGGAGCAGGGCTATACCCCTGAGGACATCAGCCGGCTCAGCCGCATCCGCCGCCTCCATGAAACCTTAGGGCTGGACCTTGGGGCCGTGGACGTGGTCCTGCGCTTGCGGGAGCGGGTCACCTTTCTGCTGTCCGAAATGCAGGACCTGGAAAGCCGCTTTACCCGGCGGGAGCAGGAACTGCTCCAGGAACTGAACGAAATGCGCCGCCGCTTTTTGGTGACGAGGGATAGGGGGTGAGGGGACATGCGCGATCTGGTTGGTTTAGAGGGAAACAAAGCAAACTGGGTTACCAGCCCCAGTAAATACTCTTATTTCAATGTAGCATGCCAATAGGACCTAATGTTAAAGGACGTACCTCCTCGAGCATATGTTAGTGTGTGAGACGCTATGTCTAAACTTACGACTCGAATTTCCGGATAGCGTCTATCAAC
>JBAQHL010000528.1:0-3448 GCA_049288295.1 Desulfobaccales bacterium | reverse complement strand
GCTCTCCCCCACGGCCATCCAGATCAGGTCCTTGGGGAACGGCTATGGCCTGGGCCCGCTGATCCCCCTGTCCCTGAACCCCAACGCCACGGTGCAGGAGATTCTTTTACTTTGGCCGGCAGTGGTGTTGTTTTTCCTCCTGGTGTTCACCATCAATTCGCGGCGGCAAATCGAAGCAATGGTGCTGCTCCTCCTGGGGGTGGCCCTGTTTGAAGCCCTGTATGGGCTCTGGCATTTTCGAAGCCACCTGATCTGGGGGTGGAAAAACCCCCATTACCTGGGACGGCTTTGCGGCACCTTTATCAACAGCAATCACGCGGCCGGCTACCTGGGCATGGCTGTTCTCCTGAGCTTTGGCCTTTTCCTGGCCAGGTGGCCGGGCTGCGACATGCCGCCTGCAGCTCGCCGGGGCCGCAGTTGGTGGCGCTTCTGGTCCCGGGCCGAACACTTGGAGCCCCTGGTGCGCCGGTCGTTCTTTTTTCTGCCCCTCCTCATTCTTCTGGTGGCCTTTTTCTTTGCGGCATCCAGGGGAGCCATCTTGGCCCTGGCCATGGGTCTCGCCCTCATGGGCATTCTCTGGCTCGGGCGGCAAAAGGCCCGCTGGCCTTTTTACCTCCTGGGGGTCTTTTTGGGAGGGGTGGCCCTCTATTCCCTGTGGCTGGGGGGAGGGGCTGTTTTCGCCAGAACCATCACCTTAAACGACCCGGCCCGTTATATCGCTTTCAGTGGCTCCCTTCGTCTTTTTCAGGATTTTCCTTTGCTGGGGGCCGGGCTGGGGGCCTTCGATGACCTCTCCTTTACTTTCACGCCCGCAACTTTGACCAAAACCCGCCTGATTTATGCCCATAATGACTGGGTGCAGCTCCTGGCCGACACCGGCCTTTTGGGGTTTGTCATTGTGGCCGGCGGCTGGCTCCTCTTTTACTGCCGATTAATCAAACTCTGGCGCCGCCGCCAGGACCCCTGGGTCCGGGGACTGGGACTGGGGGGCCTGGCGGCTTTGGCGTCTGGAGCTTTCCACGCCCTGGTGGAATTCCCTTTTCGCATCCCGGCCTACAGCCTCACCTACGCGGCGACCGCCGCCTTGACCTTTCTGACGCTGCACCACCACCAAGGGAGGCAGGGCTTTGACTATGCCGCCTGGCGCCTGGCCGGCAACCGCCTGGCCCCCTGGGTTTGCGGCCTCCTGATTTTTTTGCAGCTGGCCTTTATGTGGCAGGCCTGGTCTTTCTGGCAGGCTGAACGGGCCGCGCCCCTGGGTTTTGACTCCCTCCGCATCCCCAGGGCCCTGCAAGCTGCAGACTATACCCGGGCCATAAGTCTCAATCCCCGCCATGCCGGGTATTTTGCCGGTCTGGCTGGGGTCTTGGCGTCAGAAGAAATTCCAGACCGCCAGCAAGCTCAAAAAATCGAGAGCTTGCTCCAGAGAGCCATCTTCCTGGCGCCGGCCCGCTGGCGCTACCATGCCCAACTGGGGAATTTCCTCATGCATAACTACCGGCTGGCCCCCCACCACCATCTCCCCCAGGGACTGCGGGAGCTGGCCGCAGCCTCGGCTCTCATTCCGGAAAAGGCCGACCTTCACCTGCGCCTGGGGCTGGGCTTGACCTGGACTGAGCTCTTCTACCCGGCTTACATTCCCCCTGAGCTCCAAAAACTCGCCCAGGAGCATCTTGACAAGGCCGCAGCTCTGGATCCCAACATCAAAAAAATCCTCAAACCCAAAGAAGGACGGTCCTCAAGGTAACTTTTTGTTTTTTGTCATTTTTCTGGTAAAAAAAGAGTATTGCCTGAAAGTCCCGGCCAATTCTGCCGATACCTATGGTGGGGGCGGGTCCGCACTTGCCCATGGGCGGGGCCAGGGGGAGTTGACCAGATATGGCGAGCATTGTGGAAACCAAGCCGGCCATCATCCTCGAACCCTCCCGGAGACTGGTGTCCCTTCGACTGAAGGACCTCTGGGAGTACAGGGAACTGCTCTTTTTTCTTTCCTGGCGGGACATCAAAGTCCGGTACAAGCAGACCCTCCTGGGGGCCGCCTGGGCCATCATCCAACCTTTTATGACCATGGTGGTCTTCAGTTTGTTTTTCGGCCGGCTGGCCGGGGTGCCTTCCGACGGCCTCCCCTACCCTCTTTTCAGCTTTGCGGCGCTGGTGCCCTGGACATTCTTTGCTTATACCTTGAATCAATCAGCCAATAGTCTGGTGGGGAACGCCAATCTCATTCAAAAAGTGTACTTCCCCCGCCTCATCATACCCATCTCCAGCCTGCTCTCCGGGTTAGTGGACTTCCTCCTGGCCTTTGCGGTATTATTGGGTATGATGCTTGTTTATGGCTTCTGGCCGGGATTGGGGATTTTTTGGCTGGTCCCCCTGCTTCTTCTTACCCTGGTGACTGCCTTGGGCCCCGGGCTGTGGCTGGCCGCCCTCAACGTGGAATACCGGGACGTGCGTTATACCGTGCCCTTTCTCACCCAGTTCTGGCTTTTTGCCACACCCATCGCCTTCCCCAGCAGCCTCTTGCCCGAACCCTGGCGCACCTTCTATGGCATTAACCCCATGGCCGGCGTGGTGGAGGGTTTCCGCTGGGTACTGCTCGGGTCCCCGAATCCTCCGGGGCTGATGATGGTCGCCTCTGCCCTGGTGAGCCTGGCCATCTTGTTGGGGGGAGTCTATTATTTCCGGCGCATGGAAAAAACCTTTGCCGACCTGATCTGAAGATACACCCAAAAACATGTCCAACCCCCATCCCATCGCCATTTCCATCCATCAACTGGGCAAACAGTATCGTCTGGGGTGCGAGAGGGCCTCGTACCGCACCCTGCGGGAAACCCTCACCGATGCCTTTAAAGCCCCGTTGGCTGGATGGACGCCCCGCAATTCTTCCCGGCAGGGGTCTTCCCCTGCATCCGGGTCAGACATGATCTGGGCCTTAAAAGACGTGTCCCTGGACATTCCCCAGGGGGAAATCCTGGGGATCATCGGCAAAAACGGCGCCGGCAAAACCACCTTGCTGAAGATTCTTTCCCGCATCACCGAACCCACCACCGGGCGGGTGCAACTGTGGGGGCGGGTAGGCTCCCTCCTCGAAGTGGGCACGGGCTTTCATCAGGAACTCACCGGCCGGGAGAACATCTTCATGAACGGCGCCATCCTGGGAATGAGCCGCCGGGAAATCCAGCGTAAATTTCACGAAATCGTGGCTTTTGCCGAAATCGAGCCCTTCCTGGACACCCCCCTCAAACGCTATTCCACCGGCATGGGCATGCGATTGGCCTTTGCCGTGGCCGCCCACCTGGAAACTGACATCCTCCTGGTGGACGAAGTCCTTGCTGTGGGTGATTTTTCCTTTCAAAAAAAGTGCATCGGAAAAATGGGCGACGTGGCCAGGTTGGGGCGAACCGTGCTCTTTGTCAGCCATAACATGCACGCCATTGTGAACCTGTGC
>JBAQHL010000527.1:0-2523 GCA_049288295.1 Desulfobaccales bacterium | reverse complement strand
AAGCCGTCAATACTTTTTCAGACCGTCTTAAAGAACAGGTGGGTCTAGTTAAGGAGAAGTCAAAAAACATCCCGGAGGACTTTCGGGATCCTGGATTGATAACCCAGGCTCTGGGAGAAAACGGCCTGAGGCTCGAAACCCTGACCAAAGCCCTCGCGGAAGCCCAGGAAAAGAAAGAGTCCACCATCAGGGCCCAGGCGATGTGTGAAGCAGTCCTGAAAAATGCTCAGGAGGTCCTGGGCGCGGCCGGCGAGTATGCTGAACAGGCCCGGCAACAGTTCACGCTTCGCTTGGAGAAGTCAGGGTTCAAAGACAGGGACGACTTTGCAGCGGCTCAGATGGCCCAGGAGCACATGGACCAACTCACTGCCGTCATCCAACAATTTCAGGAGGAGCTGCAGGGAGCCCGGGAGAGGGCAAGACGGGCGGAAAAAGAGGCCAAGGACCTGGAACCGCCGGATTGTGACGCGTTGGAAAAGCATTTAAAAGCGGTCAAGGTCCAGAAAGATGAAACCCTGAAAAAAATCGCCATATTGACCGAACAGGTCAAACAACTCACCGGCCTGCTGGACCAACTGGAACGCACGGCTCAGGAGATTGCCGCCTTGGAAGGACGGTATGCGGTGGTGGGAAGAATCGCCGATGTGGCCAACAGCCGCAACGCCCAGGGCATCACCTTCCAGCGCTTTGTCCTGGTGGCGCTACTGGACGATGTCCTCCTGGCCGCCTCCCAGCGCCTGCAGGTCATGAGTAAGGGGCGTTTCGAGCTGGAACGGTCCCGGGAAAGACTCGACCAGCGCACGGCCGGGGGCTTGGACCTCATGGTCTTCGACGCCCATACCGGGACATCTCGGCCCGTAAACACCCTTTCCGGCGGGGAGAGCTTCATCGCCTCCCTGTCCCTGGCCCTAGGGCTCTCGGACGTAGTGCAGGCCTACGCCGGCGGCATCAAACTGGAGACCATTTTGGTGGATGAAGGGTTTGGCAGCCTTGACCCTGAATCCCTGGATCTGGCCTTCCGGGCTCTGATGGACCTCCAGAAAGGCGGCCGCTTGGTGGGCATCATCTCCCACGTGCCCGAACTGAAAGAAAGGGTTGACGTCCGCCTCGAAATCGCCCCCAGTAATCGCGGCAGCAAGGTCAAATTTATCTTCTGAAGAATCCGAACTGCGAGGGCTTGTAGTTTTATAGAGTTGTCCCGTAAAATATTTGACCTTATTTGCTTATCCAGATAATAGGCCCGCACGGGAGAGAGTCTGCAGGTGACGGGACGCCCTGCTCTGGGTGATGTCCAAGACCCCCATGAATTCGGTTACGCAGCGCTCTCCCTGATTCATGAGGAGCCAGAGGATTTTCAGGCTACATGGCAAACAACTCGGATAGCGAGGGAGTTGGCGGAGCCTCGGTCAGAAGCCTAAGAATTTTTAATCTATGCGGTTAACCGCATAGCTATAAAATCAAGCTATGCGCATAGCCAAATACCTCTTGGATTCATTACTATTTTTGTGTTGAGCGGTCTGCCCCTGTGGGTTGTTCCGCCGCTACCTGTTTCAGGCGTCCCACAAGCTTAGCTGCCCTTTTGGCTTGGCCGCAGGTGCCGATCTTTTAAGAAACTTCCCGGCAACCAGCTGGGCCAGCAGGGGAGCGTTGCCTCCGGCCTTGGCCAGCTGCTTCCGCAACGGCGGCAGCCAGGTCCAGTGGGAGAGGACCTGCCCACCAGGAAACCGGGCCCAGGGGCGTGACTACTTGCCCTGGGCCTCTTTGTAGGCTCGCAGGGCGGCGCTGATGCGGGCCTCGTACCCTTTCCCCAGGGCCTTAAACCAGGCCAGCACGTCCGGTTCGACCCAGATGGTCAGCGGCACCAACACTTTCGCCTGAGCCCAAAAGGCCTCATCTTCCCCCAAGTCGGGGATCTCAGAGTAATCGATATCCTCATCTTTCATGGCATCAATTCTGGCCCAATCGGTCTCTGACTGCTTGTTCATATCTTCTCTGCTCCCGGGGATTGGCCTTCCTCAAGGAGATAATGCGCACCAGGTCTGGCCGCCGCCGGCTGAAAACGATGGCCATCACCCGCCCCTTGAGGGCGCCAAAGCCGATAAACCTGTCTTCCCCATAATCTAGCCGCCGGTCCAGGGCGATTACCATCTGTCCCTGGAAGATTTCCGGGGCGTCAGCGAAGTCAACGCCATGCTTCTCCAGGTTAACCAGGCGCTTCGCCTCATCCCACTCAAACCGCATGTTTCATTGTAAGGCCTAAAAATCCGGGGGTCAACTGTCCCTTCGCCATCGCCCGACGGCTCAGTATGGTAGTGTTCCCCCCCAGGTGGAGGCCAGGGAGGAGGTCTCCCAAAGGGCCTTCCTGAGTCAGCCGGCCCTTTAGCCCCTTAAATTTTATAAAGTACTCCTGACGCCCCGAGGTGTGAACATCGTGGTACTGGACATACAACGCCAGGAGAATGATTTATCGGCGCTCCCAAACACTCCCTTCAAGCCTCCCACAAGCTCAGTTGCCCCTTTGGC
>JBAQHL010000526.1:0-2044 GCA_049288295.1 Desulfobaccales bacterium | reverse complement strand
AGGTCGGCCGGCGACATCCCCAGGCCCACCACCTGAACGGGGATCATGTCAAGCCCCCGAAGGTTTTTTCCCAAAAAAGAGGTTCACCTTCAAAATCCAGGATCACCGCCTCAAGTCCGGGGCCGGGGCCGGCGTGCTCCCGAAGGGCCGCCAGAATGCGCCTGCCTACCTCCGCCAACACTTTTTGAGAATGGGCCGGCGGGAGGATTTCCAGAACCTCGCGGGCGGTATTGGCCCGGGCCACCGCCTGGGCCAGGAGCGGGTCCCCGGTTACCTCCCGGGTCAGGCGGCTCAACTCCCTGAAGCTGGCCAAGCCCCGGGAAGCATGGGTATGGCCGAAGCCCTGGGCCATTTTTACGGCTTTGCCGAAAAAGGCCCCCACCGTCAGGTGAGTGAAACCCAGGCCGACTGCTGCCTTCAGAGCAAAGCGCACATAATCCCCCATCTGCACAAAGGCCTCCGCCGCCAAGTGGGGCAGATGGCCCCGGAGATGCTCCTCGCTTTTGCCGCCGGTGGTGAGCACGGCCTTGGTAAGCCCCACGGCCCGAGCCACTTTGAGAGCGGCGGCGATGGTGGCCCGGTAGGCGTCATGGGAAAAGGGCTTGACCAGCCCGGTAGTGCCCAGAATGGAGATGCCGCCCAGGATGCCCAGCCGGGGATTGAGAGTGTGCCGGGCGATCTCTTCCCCCCGGGGAACAAATATTTCCACCATAAGCTGCATAGGACGGTCAGCTCCATATTCATTCCAAACAGAGGCGAGACCCTGTCGCACCATACGCCGGGGAACCGGGTTGATGGCCGGCTCCCCCACGGGCACCGGCAGCCCAGGCTTGGTCACCCGCCCTACCCCTTCCCCGCCGCGCACGATCACCGTTTCACGGGATCTCCCTTCGGAAAACCAGACCCGGGCGCCAATCTCCGCGCCGTGGGTGGCATCCGGGTCGTCCCCGGCGTCCTTGACCACGACCGCCTCGCCCCGGGAACCGCTGCGGCCATGGCTCAGCAAGGGAATGCTCAGGCTGCCGCCCTGGGGGAGGCTCACCTGCACCGTTTCGGGACATGGCAAACCCAGAAGTTCCCGGAGCGCGCCCTGGGCCGCGGCCGCCGCAGCCGAGCCGGTGGAAAAGCCCACCCGCAGAGCCTGGCGGGGACGGGGCAGCCGAAGGGAGCCGTTTTCCTCAGGCTGATCCTGTTCTGTCCTCCCGGGCTCAAGGCTAAGCACACTTTCAGCCATAAGACAGGTTATCCCCAAAAAGCATAGGGCAGCGCCACCAGGGCCAGACTCCCCAGCCTCAGCCCCTGGCTTAGCAGCAGCATCTGGGTTCCCAGCTTCGGGGAGAAGATGCCGGCATGGGAGGGGAGTTGATGCCGCAGGGCCCGGATGGGGGTGGCCACTAGGTTCCCCAGGATAAGAGCCATGACCGTCTGGTGGGGGGTGAGCGCCCCGGTATTAAGCAGGGCCCCGGCCGCAGCCACCCCGGAGGTGAACTCCGCGGCCACGCTGAACATGACAACACTGGCGGCCTCCACCGGCAGAAAACCCAGAACCGCGTAGGAGGCGAAAACTTCTTGAAGCCACCGGAAAAATCCGGCGGATCCTGCCAGATAAACCAAGATATAAGCGGGCAAGGCGTAAAGAAGCAGCCGGGAGAACCGCCGCCTGAACTTCCGCCAGATGCTGGTCCACAAATTCGCTTTCGAGGGGGGTAGCGGGGCGTCCGCGGCTGGTCCCGCCTCAGATGGCTTTGACAAGCTGAGCCGGGCATACAAGAGGAGAGCGGCGCTGCGGAGCAGGGCCGCCAGCCCGGTGAGTCCCAGGTATATGACCCCAACTTTCCCGGTGAGGGGCCAGAGAATGAAAAAGGTGGTGGGCAAATGCAGGAGGAACACCGGCACCCCGCTGTTGAGCAAATAGGTGGCCATCATCTCCTGACGGGAAAGCTTGCCCTCCTGGTAAAAGGTCATGAGCATGGTATTGGCGAGGAGCCCGGAAAAGCAGGCCGCGGTGAAGCTGGCCCCGCTCTCTTCCCGGAGGCCCCCCCAG